>JACRLR010000010.1:2551-168205 GCA_016219645.1 Nitrospirota bacterium | reverse complement strand
ACCCAGTTCACTCGCATCTCGCGGCGGGAGATCAAGCGGGTGCAGACGATGCTCAACGATCGGCCACGGAAAATTCTGAACTGGCAGAGTCCGGCCTACGTCTTTCACCACCTGTTGCGCTAGGATCTTGAATGCACACTGGAACCATTTCCCGGTGCATTCCTGACCCGGTACTGACCCCTAGAACTTATTTTGGGAAAGAGTGCTCCCGACCACTTTGTTTGCATTTAGGCATTCTTATTTTCCAAAGTATCGATCGCTTGTTTAATTACTGCCGCCCGCAAACGGCTTAAATGCTCTACACCGAGTAGATGTTGGAGGTGACTCAATATACGATCAGGAGCGACTCTTTCATTCAGACTTGCTTCCTCTTTCGGAAGGCCAAGCACGTCAGAGAAGATCTGATACATCTGTTTGACTTCGCGGGATCGCGCCTCGCCAACAGGCAAGGTGTTGAGGATAATGTTGCTCGCACCAAATCTTATAAAGAGCATCTTCGAATGGGGTAATCTTGTCTTTCAAATCCTTTGTTATCCAGGCCAAGAACGATCGACGGATATCTGCAAGATCGCCAGAGAACTTCAAGCTCTCTTTGGTGGGTCCGTTTTGGAATAGTTCAGTGAGACCCTGTTGCATTCTCGTAATGTACTGCTCGGAGAACTGAACGTGCTTGTCGAAGGCCACATTTGCCATGTGAGAAGTAGTGCCGAGATTGAATAGTTGCTGCTTCTCTAGAAGTTCCAGCGCTCTCTCGTGGGCTGCCTGGTCGCGAACGATCTGATAAAGGACAGCAATTAACGCACCAACACCAGGAAGGCTAATGATTCCTCGAAGAATATCCGTAGTCGGCAATGTCCACGCAGCGACGAACGAAAGAATCAGCACACCAGCCGCGAGAGTATAAACTTGCCAAGATCTCCGCATCATTTCGGCTTTACGTCTGACCGTTGCTTCGCTTCTTTAACGGGTATGGGGTCAATGACCCATCTCTTTCCCCGTCGGCTGAAACGCTTTGGGTAGCTTACTCAAGAGCACCACAAACCTCAAGAAAGCGGTTAGCCAAGACGGTGGGCGTCTCCATATTTGCGCGCAGACTCAAATATGGGTCGTTGGATGTTGCGTATTCCCCCGCCTGCTTCACTAGACACGCGGTAAGCCCTTCCTCTATACGCCTCCAGTCACTGTCTGTGTAGTCTTTCGTCTCCGGCAACGAGCGAAGTTGGGTTACAAGCCCTGCAGCGGTTTTCTCAAACGTATGGTTCTCAATGATCTCTCGTAAATAGCTGCCGTTTGTCTTGGCAGGTTTAAACAAGACGGCACTTGCAATGGCTGCTAGAAATGCCACGAGCAAGAGATACCCAAACCGACGCCACCGCACTGCCGATATTTTCTGACGCATTGAGTTAGCGAGGCTCACGCACTTTTCCCTGAGGCTCAACTATTAAGTCCGCTAGAGCCTACCCGTACGCATAGCAAGGCAGTCTCATCAATCTGTTGTGGGCAAGTCTACTGCGTAGTCCAATACGTATCTACTGCTCACCATCAGAATGGTCTGTCCAAGCTCGCTCGTTACCCCGCTCTTGGAAGGGCGACTTCCAGTGGTCCTCCACTGCGCGCGTCGAACGACCACCGTTTTATCGTGGGGGTTCCGCGAGCACAGAGGATTACTGGAACCGCCCTTCACCTCTCATGCTCCGGGAGCAGTGGGCCACACTAATTTTCTTAATCGCTCTTTTCCCCTCCGCAGGGGGTGGCCTGGCTGAGCCCCCCACACTGCGCGCATCGGACGAGCACTGTTTCATCGTGCGCGTTCTGCGAGCACAGGGGGCTCACCAGGCCACCCCCCTCGCCCTTGACTGCCCTTTCCCCCGGCTCCTATAATCACCTGGAAATTCGCTACAACCATCTGATTCAGCGGCGAAAATGGCAGAGCTCACCCATTTTAACGAGTCAGGGCGCGCGCGGATGGTCGATGTCAGCGCCAAAAATTCGACCGAGAGAGTCGCGACCGCTCAGGCTATAGTTTTTCTCCAGCCAGAAACCCTTGAAAAGATTCAGCGGGGTAAGATTGCCAAGGGTGACGTGTTGGCTGTGGCACAGGTCGCAGGCGTGATGGGGGCTAAGAGGACTCCGGACCTCATTCCCATGTGCCATCCGATTCTTCTCACCGCTGTTGATATCTCCTTCAAAGAAGAACCTCAGCCAGATCGCGAAGGTCGTTGTTCGATCACCATCATTGCGACCATCAAGACGACTGGACCGACCGGGGTGGAAATGGAAGCGATGACGGCTGCCTCAGTGGCCGCTCTCACGATCTACGACATGTGTAAAGCGGTTGATCGCGGGATGAGTTTCAGCGACATCAGCCTTTTAGCGAAGTCTGGTGGGAAGTCTGGCACCTATATAAGGAAATGATGAATGAGGAATGTGGAATGAGAAATATCGCCAGGGGGTTAGTCCAAATTCCACATTTCACATTCCTCACTCCACATTATTGAATTCATGGTCACGGTCAAACTATTCGGCATGACCAAGTCATTGGCTGGGAATCAGGATTCTCTCACCACGACAATGTCAAATGGGCAGAAAGTGAAAGATTTGGTTGAGCTTCTTGAGGTAGGGTATCCGATGATTGGGGAGCTCATCCATAAGAAGAAAATCCTGGTGTCGGTAAACCAGGAAATCGCCCATGAGGAGACGGATATTCGAGAGGGTGATGAGGTAGCGCTGTTGCCTCCATTTGCCGGTGGAGCACCAATGGATCCGGTCAGCAATGATATCCAGCTTGTCCGTGTGCAACGGGAGGATTTTTCTGTCGACGCTGTGATCAATCTGGTGCGAGGCAAGTCGAAGCGCATCGGCGGCATTGCGACATTTCTGGGTATTGCCCGTGATCGCTCGAAAGGGCGTGATATCGATCGCATTACCTTCGAGCATTACGAAGGAATGGCCCAAACCAAGCTGCGCGAGATCCGCGAGCAGGCGTTAAAGGATTTCGACATCATCGAGGTCGCGATCCTGCACCGGTATGGAGAAATCGGCATCGGCGACAACATCGTGCTGATAGTCGTGGGGGCGGAGCATCGGGCCGAGGCGTTCCGTGCCTGTGAATGGGCGATCGCTGAGTTGAAACGCATAACGCCGATCTGGAAACGCGAACACACGCCGGAAGGCGAAGTTTGGGTGGAGGAACACCCCTAAAGACGTGAGGCGTGAGGGGTAGGGGATATAAAGGGGTAAAAGGCAAATCGCAGGGCATGAGCGAATTATCAAAAGATAGCGTTGCCGATGTGTTTGGCCGGCCGTTGCGGAGTTTGCGGTTGTCCGTGACGGATCGATGCAATCTCCGCTGCAAGTACTGTATGCCGGAACAGGACTATGTCTGGTTACCGCGGGAGGATGTGCTGACGTATGAAGAAATGGCAACGCTGACGGGCTGTTTTACCGATCTGGGTGTCGATCGGGTGCGGCTGACCGGTGGAGAGCCATTGCTTCGACGAGACTTGCCTCGACTGATTCGCCTGCTGCTCCAAAACCGGCTGGTGACAGAAATCGCATTGACGACGAATGGGATTCTTCTGGCAGAACAGGCTGAGGCTCTGTATGAAGCAGGGCTTCACCGTGTCACGATCAGCCTCGATACGTTGAGGCCGGAACGATTTCGTCAACTCACCCGCCGGGATGAGTATGCCCGCGTGATGGAGGGGATTGAGTCGGTCGGCCGTGCGGGGTTCACCGGCCTGAAACTCGATACGGTGGCGATTCGGGGGTTCAATGACGATGAGCTGGTCGCACTGATCGAGTTTGCCAAACAGGTGCAGGCGGAGGTTCGATTCATCGAGTATATGGACGTCGGGGGTGCGAACGATTGGTCTCAACAGCAAGTATTTTCTCGAGCTGAGATGCTCACTCTGCTGAGCAGGTACTATGGGGTAATCGAGCCGATACCTGAGCGGGGAGCTGCGCCGGCTCAGCGATATCTATTGTCGGATGGAACGACCTTCGGGATTATTCCTTCGACGACCACACCGTTCTGCGCCACCTGCGATCGTAGCCGGGTGACCGCCGACGGCATGTGGTATCGCTGTCTGTATGCGACCACAGGTACAGACCTCCGAACGCCCCTCCGTGCCGGTGCAGCGGCGGACGAGATGCGGGTCTTGCTCCGTGCCGGCTGGGAAGGCCGCAGCGACCGAGGCGCAGAAGAGCGCAGAGCCCTTGAACGTGACGGGTTACGTGTTGGGGGGCTCATCGGTATTGAGAAACTTCGTGAAAATCCACATCTCGAAATGCATGCTCGAGGCGGCTGACGATCCATCTGGTCGGCGATACCAATGGCCTAGCCCGCATTATTCATGACGGTTCGTCGCGAAATCACTGAGCCGCGTCGCGAGAGCGGCGCACGGAGCTCCGAGAACCCGAGGCGTACTCGCGCAGTACGTTGAGGGTCCGAGGGGCGAGCCCGCCGACCGAAGGCTTGTCGCAGCAGCGGATCGGCGATTGCAGCAGAAGTGTTCATGAATAATGCGGGCTGGGGCGAATTCCTGTCGATGCTCCCATGTTGGAAACTGAATTCCTTACCCTGTTAGGCCTTGGGTTGGTGCTGGGGCTCCGTCACGCGCTGGACACGGACCACCTGGCTGCCGTCTCTACGGTGCTCGCACAACGGCCCTCGCTTCGTGCTTCCGGCCTGATTGGATTGAGCTGGGGACTCGGACATACAGTGGTGTTGTTGCTGGTCGGAGCGATGGTACTGGTGCTCCAGGTGCAAATTCCCGAACCCTTCGCCCTGGCGGCGGAGTTTGGTGTCGGTGCCATGCTCGTGCTTCTGGGTGGCATGCTCGGAATGCGGTTGGTCCGGGAACGCTGGCATCTCCATACACATGACCATGACGGTGAACAGCATGTACATCTGCATAGTCATGCGTTGGCTGAGAATCACCGGCACGGACATTGGTGGCGTGATTCCGTTCGACCGTTCTGTATCGGTATGGCCCATGGCTTGGCTGGGTCGGCGGCCCTGCTGTTGATCGTGCTGTCGTCCGTGCAGTCTGTATCGGAGGGGCTGACCTATATTGCAGTGTTCGGACTTGGCTCAATTATGGGGATGATGCTGGTTGGGATAGCCGTGAGCCTTCCGGTATTGTGGTCACTGAGCCTCGGGCGCCCCGTCTTTCTGGCAGTCCAGGGGCTGGCGAGTCTCGGAAGCGTTGGCGTCGGACTCATGATGATGTTTCACATCGCCATGGGCAGTCGGCACTTCTGACGCGCAACTCGTACCTTCCTCGACAGGAAATCTACGTGCGTCACAAGGGTCGCTATGGTATTCTACCGGCGTCGTCACCCGTCGTTCGTGAAGCGTCGTTCGTCTCTCGTCAGAAGAAAAGAGCGTATGGCTTATGGCCGATAGCAAGATCGTAGAGCAAGGACAGAATTGTCTTTGTTCGTGGCATATGCCATTAGCTATCAGCTCCGCCTTCCTACGAGATACGCTTCACGATTCACGTTTCCCGGATGGCGGGAGTCACGCCGGCGAGCTAGGAGGAATGCAACATGGCCTGGTTTAAAAAACAGAAGACGGCTGAGGTTGAAGCTCCAAAACGATCCAAGATATCGGAAGGTATGTGGCTCAAGTGTAACCATTGCCGAGAAATCGTCTATCGGAAAGAAGTTGAGCGCAATAATAAAGTATGCCCGAAGTGTGATTATCATTTTCCGATTTCTGTTATGGAGCGTATAGCACTCTTGGTCGACCTCGGGACGTACAAAGAGTGGGATGCGGAGCTTAGCCCGCAAGACCCACTGAATTTTCAGGATTCGAAATCGTACAAGGACCGTGTGAAGGAACACCAGGAGAAGACCGGGCGAAAAGATGCCATGATGATCGGTGAAGGGATGATGAACGGCCGTCGTGTGGTGCTCTGTGTGTTCGACTTCAGCTTTATGGGTGGTAGTATGGGATCGGTCGTCGGGGAAAAAATCTGTAGGGCGATCGATCGCGCCCTGGAGAGCAGATTGCCGGTCATTTTGGTCACGACTTCGGGAGGAGCCAGGATGCAAGAGGGGATTCTCTCTCTCATGCAGATGGCAAAAACCTCTGCCGCTGTCGCCAAGCTGGGCGAAGCCAAACTTCCCTTTGTGTGCCTGTTAGCCGATCCGACCTTTGGGGGAGTCACTGCCAGCGTTGCCATGCTGGGCGATGTGATTCTGGCCGAACCGAAAGCGCTGATCGGCTTTGCCGGCCCCCGCGTGATTGAGCAGACTATAAAGCAGCAGTTGCCGGATCAGTTTCAGCGAGCGGAGTTCCTGTTAGAGCACGGCATGATCGATATGATCGTGGAGCGCAAACAGCTGAAAGACACCCTCAGCACTCTCGTCGCCCACTTTTAACCCGCATTATTCACGAGGGTTCGTGACGAAACCGCTGAGACGCGTCGTGAGACGGGCAAGCGCAGGCGGGAAGGAGGGAAGCATACTTGAACAGTATGTTGACCGACTGAGTGGCGAGCACGCCCGTCGGAACAGCGTATCGGCGGTTGTAGTAGAAGCCTTCGTGAATAATGCGGGTTAAGACTGGGCCCTCCATGAAGAATTCTGGTTAGTCTCCATCCTGCCTGGTTACACCATGACCTATTCCTCTGCCGTGACCTATCTGTACAGTCTACAAAAGCATGGCATCAAACTGGGTCTTGCGACGATGAAGGAGTTAATGGTGCGACTCGGGATGCCACAGACCCGATACCGTGCGCTGCACATCGCCGGGACAAATGGGAAAGGGTCTACTGCGGCCATAGTTGCTGCTGTGTTGCAGGCCGCTGGGTATCGAGTGGGGCTCTATACCTCGCCTCATCTGGTGGAGTTCCGAGAACGAATCCGTGTGAATGGCGACATGATTGATGAATCTCAGGTGGCTCTCTTGACCGAACAACTGAAGACCCTCTGTGGTGAGGAGCTGTCGCCGACATTTTTCGAATACACAACGGCGATGGCGTTTCAGCATTTTGCCGATTCAGGGGTCGACGTGGCAGTGATAGAGGTCGGTTTGGGGGGACGATTTGATGCGACCAACATCGTCATGCCCATGGCCTCTGCAGTCACGACGATTGCCTTCGACCATCAGGAATATTTGGGCAGTACGCTCGCATCGATCGCCTTCGAGAAGGCCGGTGTCATCAAGTCCGGGGTACCGGTGGTGGTGGGCCGGCTCGAAGATGAGGCATGGCGGACTATCGAAAAGGTGGCGAGGGAGAGAGAGGCCCCGCTGGTTCGTCTGGATGAAGAGTTTCGCACAGAAGGAGAGACCCCCAGGCGATTTTCCTATCGTGGTCTTGGCATGCAATATGATGGATTAAATTGTGCCCTGGAGGGCCGCCATCAGCTTGATAATGCCGCCTGTGCGCTGGCGCTGTTGGAAGCGGCAGCACCCCAAGGGATTCTTGTCACAGAAGAGGCGGTACGATCGGGCTTGGGTCTGGTCGATTGGGCAGGGCGATTGGAAGTTGTCGATCGGCGGCCGACGATCCTGCTGGATGGCGCGCACAATCCTGCCGCGGCTAAGGCTTTGGCCGACTACCTCCTGCGCTCTGACCGGTTCCGTCTGTTCCGCCCTGTAGTGCTTGTGTTGGGAATGATGCGGGACAAGAACCATCGAGGCTTTGTCGAACCGCTCAGGGATCTTGTCGATGAGGTAGTATTGACGCAGTCGGATCTCCCACGCGCTGCAACTGCTCAGGAACTTCGAACCTCAACTGGGGGGCTGCTGCCTCACCCGTATGTAGTGCCGTCGGTGACTGATGCGATGGCGCTTGCCAATCAGCTAGCCACGCCTGACGGTTTGGTCTGTGTCACGGGCTCGCTCATGCTTGTCGGAGAGTGTAAGGCATGGTTTCGTGGCTGTGGGCTCTCGCCGCTTCGTGGCTGATATGGCAGGCATCGCGATGCGGCTGGGGATGTGTCTGGTCGGTTGGCTGATGCTGGGGATCCTCTTTCCACTTGCAGGGGGTGCCGAAGGGAATGGGGGAAGTTCCTCAGCGACGACGACCTCCGCTGGTGCGCCACCGCTCGATATCACGGCAGAAAGAATTGATTATCTCCAGGAACAAGAAATCTATGAAGCCGATGGCTCAGTCATGGTCACCCAGGGCACCTTGCGGCTGACGGCCGATCACATAACGATCCAGGCTTTGCCGGGCATTTTGATTGCCACGGGCCACGTTCGACTTACTGATCCCAAAGCTGATCTCGTGACCGAACGGTTGGAACTCAACGTAAATACCGAGGCCGGGGTGGTCACACACGGACGAGTGTATCTCAAGCCCACAAATACTTCGGTGGAGGGGGGGCTCCTGCAGCGGTTTTCCGAAGAGCACTATCGGGTAAAGGCGGGCCGCTTTACGAACTGCGATGCGCAGAAGGGTGAGACCCCGGCATGGCGGTTTACATTCAAGGATCTTGACCTCAAGGTCGGCGACAGTGTGGCGTTTACCGGTGCATGGTTTTGTGTGAATGATGTCCCGGTGATCCCTATTCCCACGTTGACATATCCGCTCTCGAAGCGACAAACAGGGTTTCTCATTCCTACTGTCGGGTACAACAATCGTTTCGGGATGCACGCCCAAGAAAGCTTTTTTTGGGCCATTAATCCTAGTCAGGACCTGACGGCCTCCCCGTTCTACTACTCGAAACTCGGGTATGGCAGCGATTTCAAGTATCGGTATGTGTTGGACCGGCAATCTCGCGGGCAGTGGCTCGTCACTGCTTTACAGCAGACAGAGCTTCCGGATGTGGCCGGCGTGGATCCGACGGGACAGGATGCGAAGCAGACTCGGGCTCTGATCACCGGGACCCATACACAGCAATTTACGCCGGACTTGTCGCTGCGAGCGAAAGCGTTCTATGTAACGGACGCAAGCTTTCTCCAGCAATTGAGCAACTCGGGAGTCGCGCGGGCAGCTCCCAGCGTCGAATCGAATCTCTTGGCGAACCAGCGGCTGGCCTACGGAAACACATATCTGCTCGGTCAATACCTGCTACCGTTGCAATCAGGAGGAGCGGATACGTTTCAGCGTCTGCCGGAAGTCGGCTACAGTCTCCCGAACAGCTCCTTGTTCAATTCGCCGATTTTGCTGGGTGCGGAAACAAATTTTGTGAACTTCTATCGTGAACAGGGATTTACCCAGAATCGAATCGACATTCTACCGGGATTGTCGACAGGTGTCCTGAATTTCGGCCACATCGTGGGTCTGACTCCTCAGGTCAAGCTGCGCGAGGTCTACTACACGCACGGGGTACAGAATTCTGAAAGCCAGCACCGAGAGACTTTTTGGGCGGGGCTAGATGCGACATCGAAGCTGAGCCGCCGCTTCGGAATGAGCGAGGGCAATACCTTGCTGCACACCATGGAGCCTAGCGTCATCTATGAATATGTCCCGCCGACCACTCAGGAGAAAATTACTCAGATCGATCAGGTCGACAATCTACCGAAGAAAAATCTGGTGACCTATATGCTCCGCAATCGGCTGTTGGAGCAAGAAGGAAACCGCAGCTTTAATTGGCTCGATCTCACGCTGGCTCAGAGCTGGCAGGTCGGGGGCGTGCAGACGCAGGCACGCAATTTCACACCTGGAGTGAATCCCACCTTCGGAAACGCGGAACAGCCGTTACAGCCGGCGACTACGGCGGTCGAGGGGAAGAAATTTTCTGATCTTTGGCTGCGGGCGGTGATCGGCAACACGGCTCCTCAGTTCACTCAGTCTCAGTCGGAGAGTGCCGCGCCTGGCCAAGGTGTTGGGGGTGGTCTCGGTCAGCCGCCTGCCATTAACCAGTATCTGACCATCGATGCGTTTTTCGATCCTTACCGGTCGTCAGTGAGCCAATTCAATACCGATTTTCGGGTTCAGCAGTCCAACTACTGGTATCTCCAAGTGGGGCAGCGTTTCACGCAGGAAGGTAATCGTGCACAGCGTGGAGACCTGTGGAATCCCATTTCATTTAGTCAGGTCTACGCCCCAAGCGACGAGATTGAATTTGTCACAGCGACAGGAGCGTTTCGCACTCCCTGGGGCTGGACGGTCGGCGCGAAGGGCTATTACGATGTGAAAAACGGCAGAAGCCCGGAGTACGACATCGTCGGCCTCTATCAAAACCCATGCAAGTGCTGGTCGCTGGGGCTCTTTTATGTGCAGTTTCCCGATCGCACTCAGTACTTCTTCATGTTGAGCCTGACCGGGATCGGCTGGACGGACAGCTACGGCACAGCCGTGGTTCGAAGTATCCTCAGTCCACTGCTGATCGGTGAGAAGGGTCTACCGTGGGCGTCGCCTGGAGGGCCGTATGGGAGCCCACAGACAGGGATGCCCCAACCCGGAATGGATGGGACTGGTCGATGAACAAATCTTTGCGCGTGATGCGCGAGACTGGCGGGATACGCGCGACGGGTTGGAAGGATAACGGTTCGAGGTCCGAAGTTTCCGGAACTTCGAACCAGGAATTGTGAACTTCCTGTCTCGCGAGGCGTGCACTTCTCGCCGATCCATTGGATTTGACTCCTCGAAGAGGGCTGGTATACGATGCCAACACGGTTATTTATTATGTGCTGAGCGAAGGAGGGCTGTGACGTGGCTGGTGATGCACTGAAGGTTGAAGATGCAACGTGGGATGCAGAGGTCATGAAGGCGTCCGAACTTGTGATGGTAGACTTTTGGGCTGTTTGGTGCGGCCCTTGCCAGATGGTCGCTCCAATCATTGAAGAACTAGGTAAAGAATATGCAGGAAAGATGAAAGTACGGAAACTGAACACCGATGAAAACCCGGAAGTCGCTGGCCGCTATCAAGTCATGAGTATCCCGACGATTTTGTTTTTCAAGAACGGGCAAGTCGTTGAGAAACTCGTTGGGGCCAGGCCCAAGCGGCAGTTCAAGGAAATGATTGATTCACTGCTGGCGCAACCAGCCGGGTCAGCCTAGGGATTAGAGCCACACTCCGCAATGCTCGCCGAGCTGCGCATCGTCAATTTCGCCCTGATTGAGCAGCTTAGCCTACAATTTGAGTCTGGGTTCACGGTCCTGACCGGGGAGACAGGAGCCGGAAAATCCCTGCTCATCGATGCGATTGCCCTGTTGGTCGGTGGACGGGCCTCGACCGATCAAATCCGTTCTGGGGAAGATGAGGCCTATCTGGAAGCAGCCTTCCACCTCCCAGAAACCCATCCGCTCCTTCATCACCTCCGGCAACATGAACTCATTGGTCAAGATGAATCTCAGCTGATACTTCGACGTGTGTTGTCCCGATCGGGTCGCCACCGGGTGTACGTCAACGGCAGCCTATGCCCCCTGCGCGTCCTTGAAGAACTGGGGGGCACGCTGGTCGACATTCATGGCCAGCACGAACAACAATCACTCCTGGCTGCTCCCAAACAATTAGACGCTCTCGATGCATTCGGCTGCCTGTTCGAACTACGAGGAAGATATGAGGAGGTCTATCAGGGATGGAAGGATCTCCGCATGCAGCTGGCTGAGTTGGAGAGCAACCTCGCTGACCGTGCAAGGCGTGAGGAGCTTTTACGATTCCAGGTTCAGGAAATTCAACAGGCTGGCCTGTTGCCTGATGAAGAAGAGCGGCTCCGACAGGAGCAGCAGCGACTGGTCCATGTGTATCGGCTGAGGGAGCTCGCCCACGAGGCACATCTCGAGTTGCAAGCGGACGAACAGGCTATCCTCACAAGGTTGGGGCGGATTGGACGAACCCTTTCAGAGTTGTCCCAAACCGATCCGGCAATGAGTGATTGTGCGCAGGTTGCCTCGGAGTCGACGATCCAACTAAAAGAACTTGCAGGGAGGCTGCGTGACTACGCTCAACAGTTAGAAGCAGACCCAGATCGGCAGGCTGTCGTGGAGGATCGACTCGACCTGATCCAACGGTTGAAGAAAAAATATGGAGGGTCGGTAGAAGCCATAATGGCAATGGGCAGAGCCCTGCAAGAGGAACTTCTAGTCTTCGATAATCGTGAAGCGAGAGCTGCCGAATTGACTGCCCGGTTTGTTGAAGAGGGCCGCCGCATTAGTACGCTGGCAGAGCAACTGTCCCGAGAGCGAATTGTCGCGGCCAAGCGAATGACGACGCTTGTGGAAGCGGAGTTGGCCACCTTGAAAATGGAGCAGGCGATTTTCCAGGTCTCGGTCTCCAGCGGTGAGTTAACCGAGGAGCTTGGACCGGCAGGGTGGAATCGGGTGGAGTTCCTTCTCTCAAGCAATCCAGGTGAGTCACCGAGAGCGTTAAGCCGGGTGGCGTCAGGCGGAGAACTTTCGCGTATTATGTTGGCGCTCAAGACTGTGTTAGCCGAGATGGACCAGGTTCCAGTCTTGGTATTTGACGAAATCGATACGGGAGTCGGTGGGGCGGTCGCGGCGGCGATGGGGACGAGACTGCGCAAACTTGGAACGTACCATCAAGTGTTTTGCATCACCCATCTTCCTCAGGTTGCGTCTCAAGCGGAGCACCATCTGCTTGTGGAGAAAGGCGTGGAGGGCCAACGGGCGTCCACGTCCGTCAGGTTGTTGAAAGGCATCGGGCGGGAAGAGGAGATCGCCCGCATGCTGGGCGGTCTGACCGTGACAAAGAAAGTACGAGAAACAGCAGCGGAACTTATCGCAGGGGCAAAGGGCAAGCAGCCTGAATAACCCGGTCTGTTTGGTTTATCTGGTAAACGAGCTGCGGGCTAAGAGTCCGATCGGTCGGCAAGAGTGGTGACCATTGCCATAGCAGGAAGGGATGCTTTGCATTCCTGGATCACTTGCGCGAAGAGTTCAGTTAACTTCGGTTCAAAGTGGGTGCCGGAGTAGGAGAACATTCGTTGGCAGGCATTATCGATCGAGAGAGGTGTTCGGCCTGGAAGCTCTGCGGTCAGATGGTCGAATGTCTGGGCTAGGCAGACGATCCGAGCCAACCGTGGAATTCCGTTTTCGTGAAGCCCAAGAGGGTAGCCTGTGCCATCCCACCGTTCATGGTGATAGGCAATAATCTGGCCCACCTCGGCCGGAAGCCTCAGAGGTGATACGAGTCTCGCACCCTGCTCCGGGTGGCGGCGCTGGCCGGATGATTTGCCGGTGGTGGTGATTTCATCGTCGGCGAATTGATAGGGTTCAGGCCCAACCTTGCCGATGTCGTGCAGGAACGCTCCGAGCGCCAACGATTTCTGCTCAGCGACGGTCAGGTCCATGCGGTTGGCCAGGAGTGTGGCATAGAAACTGACTCGGCTGCAATGGTTGAGCAACTGGCGATCCTTTGCTTCAAGTAAGTCGGAGAACAGGGGGAGAAGGTCAGGGTTCTCTTCAGTGTGGGCTGCATCGTCTGATGCGGATTTTCCGATCGAATGATACCCTGCGAGCAATTCCTTCCATGCTTGCGCGCATTCTGTTTCCGATCCCCAGAGACCGGTCGATGTTCCAATGAAGTTTCTGAGGAAATCCAGCCGTTGTTTCTTTTCGAGTGTCTGGTTAACAAGTGAAAGCAATTCCGTGACGTTGAAAGGTTTGAGCAGGTAGCCGGCGGCGCCATAGCGTATCCCTTCCATGGCGGCCTTCAAGCTCCCGTAACCCGTGATGATAATGACCTCGATGCCGGCGTGGCGTTGCTTGATATCCTGGAGGAGATCTATCCCCTGGCGGTCTGGAAGCTTCTGATCAAGGGTGATGATGTCGATCCGCTGAGAGCTCAACAGGTCAATCGCTGCCCTGGCTGATTCAGCAGTCTGAACATTGAAAAACGGGCGAAGAATGACTTGGAGGGCATCACGTGGTCCTGCCTCGTCATCAATAACGAGCAGGGCTGGTTTCATCTTTTCTTGTTCAGGAGTCAGGGGTGTGCTCATTGGAATTTTCTACCACTAACTACTTACCTTGTAAAGCATTTCTTGTTCCGCATCAAGGAGTTCGCGTCCCGCCCTCAGCATAGTGTGGCTCATGGGTCGGTGATACCTATATGTAGATTTCCTGAACGGAGCACTACGTATAGGACGCTGAAGTCTCTTCCTATTGTTGTGCGATTACGACACAGGGGATGGTGATTATTGTGCTATTCCTGCACGACAGCCTGAGGTCGGGTGCTGACTTCCTGGTCGGGTCGGCCGATTCCCAGCGTATCCATGCGGTACTTGAGCATCCGGCGGCTGATTCCCAGCAGGTTGGCGGCATGGGTTTGAACATAGTCTGTTCGCTTGAGGGCATCGAGAATAATTTCCCTCTCGAATTCCATGACGGCTTTTTCGAGCGACAGTCGACCGGCAAGGGTGTCGTCCCGGAGTGAAGAGGATCGAGAGTCGTTTTTGAGAATGGTCGGGAGATGTTCGGGCGTAATGGTGTCTGACCCCTTGGACCAAATGAAGGCTTGCTCGACGATGTTCTCCATCTCTCTCACATTGCCTGGCCAGGGATAGCGGGACAGAAGATCAACGGCATCTTTGGAGAACTCTTGCGGGGGCCGATTGTCTTCCTCGGTCCGTTTGGCTAGAAAATGTTTTGCCAGTAGTGAAATGTCTTCACCACGCTCCCTCAGGGGGGGCAAATAGAGTGCGATAACGTTGATGCGGTAGTAGAGATCTTCGCGGAATTGTCCTTTGCGAACGAGTTCCTCTAGGTTCTTGTTCGTAGCAGCCACGATGCGGACATCCACCTTGATGGCTTGCACTCCGCCGACTCTGGTGAATTCTCGTTCCTGTAAAATGCGCAGGAGCTTGGCTTGCGTCATGGCGCTGAGGTCGCCGATTTCGTCGAGAAAGAGTGTGCCGGTATTGGCGAGTTCAAATTGCCCGACTCGGCGGGCCGTGGCATCCGTAAACGAGCCTTTCTCATGTCCGAACAGCTCACTCTCAATGAGCGTTTCTGGAATGGCCGCACAGTTCAACGCGATGAAGGGCCGCTCGCGCCGACTGCTATTATAATGGAGTGCCTTGGCAACCAGCTCCTTTCCTGTGCCGCTCTCGCCGGCAATCAGGACAGTCGTGCGGCTATCGGCGACCTGTTCGATCTTGGTATAGATATCCTGCATCGACGGGCTCTTGCCGATCAGGTTGTGAAAGGCGTAGCGCCGCACGACTTGCGCGCGTAGCTGTTTGACCTCCTGTTGGAGTTCCTGGTCATTCAGCGCACGCTCGACGATAATACGAAGTTCCTCCACATCGAAGGGCTTTGAGACATAATCAGCCGCGCCGAACTTCATCGCATCGACAGCGGTCTTGACCGATTTTGTTCCTGTCAGCATGATAACCGGTGCCGGCCGGCTTTCGGCACGGATGGTTTGCAGAATAGACAGCCCGTCGGTGCCAGGGAGGATCACGTCCAGAAGAACCAGATGAGGGGCCTCTTTGCGAAACAGGTCAAGGCCCTCCTGGGCATCCGCGGCTTGGATCGTTTCGTACGTCGGCTCCAGCACCGCTTTCAATGAGGCTCTCACGCGGGCTTCATCGTCGATCATCAGCACTCTTTTTTTCATACTGGTGTCCATAGGGTATTGAGGGCTATGCAGGTAGCGCGGGCAGGCTCACAAAAAACGTCGTGCCGGCACCAACCGAGCTTTTTACTAGGATCTCGCCGTGATGTTCTTGAATGATCTGATGGACGATCGTTAAGCCAAGTCCTGTCCCCTCGTGTTCACCGCTTTCATGTTTTGTCGTGAAAAATGGATCGAAGATGTGTTCGAGATTCGCCTCCTGGATTCCTTCACCGGTATCCTCGATCTCGATGTGGGCCCACACATTCCCTTCCGCCTTCACCAGCCTGCGTGTTTGAACGCGTAGCGTCCCCCCGGACTTTTCCATCGCTGCCATGGCATTGAGAAAAAGATTGAGCAGGACTTGCTTGATCTGCTGTCGGTCCAGCATGACACGAGGAAGGTCTGAGGCCAACTCTTTTTCAATCTTGATCCCATGGCTGTCTGCCTTGACATCGATGAAGTACAGGCAAGAGGCGACGATGTCATTGAAGTCTTCGTCTGTCAGTTGGGGTTCCATGTAGCGAGCATAGTCGAGAATTTCCTGGATCAGCCGTTCGATGCGATGCACATCGTCGAGGACGACTTTGCTGAAACTCTGGATAAAATGGGGGTCATCTTTTCTTTCAGGGGCCAGTTGGATAAAAGTTTTGATCGAGGTGAGGGGATTCCTAATTTCATGGGCAAAACCGCCGGCGATCGTTTCAAGTGATTTGAGCCGATCCGTCCGCTTCATGAGCGTGTGCGAACGGTGGAGGTCATCGTGTAGCAAAATGGTGTCGATCGCATTTGTAGCAGTTTGTGCCAGGGCGGCGAGCACAGATTCACCCAGTACAGTATTGTCTCCCAAAGGGAGTCCCTTGCCGAGAATTGAGAAGGCAATCAGGCGGCCTTTATTGTGATGTGGCACGATGCGTGCGGCCTCCATGGCTGTCATGGCGGCACGTGCCCCAGCTTCAGGGAGAGTATCGTGAAGGGCTCCAACCGAGTCGCTCTGTGTCATGATCCGGTTGGTTGCCGATAGATGTCGAGGCAACGGATGGGTCACGGCCAGGGTCGAAGGGATCAGTGCGGAAGCGATCGGACCGACCATGCTGGCTCGGCGATAACATTCACGTTCGCGATCGAGGAGGAATAACGCCCCATGGGTCGTGGAACCCGCACGACAGATTTCTTGAATAATCCGATTCGCAAGGGTCGTCAGGTCGGTCATGGATCCCAGGTCCGCCGCAAAAATGGCAACCATGTCCAGTAGCTCGCTGGAGGACGGCGCCATACTGTCGGTGTGCTGAGAGTGTAAGGTCATAACAAACAGGGAGCGCGGCTACTCTGTGAGGAGCCTGTAGACATCCAAATTGGGGATGAAATGTTATGTGTTCAAAGATGTACAGTCGAAAGTATACACGGGCAGGGGACGTTCAGCTAGTGGATTTATCTTTTTCTATGATGGCCAGGAAAGCATGCCCATCGAGCACGGGAAGGATACGGGGTATGAGGGGGATACCTGCTTGCCTGAGAAACCAGGCGAGTGAGGACTGGTCGAAGGTATGCAGCAAGCCATGCCGGATAGCTTCCCGGAGTCGCCCAAGATATTGAATGACAATTTGGGCTTGTGGGCCAAATTCATCCTGATGTGCTCTGTGTAGATGCTGGCGGTAGAGAACTGAAAGGTCGCTATTCGGGTGAAAGACCGTGAGTAGCAGGCGTCCTTGTGGGCGGAGCACACGATACCACTCGCGAATCGTGGCCACTGGAGAGGGGACGAAGGAGAGTGACAGATTGCAGACGACGCGATGGAGGGAGCGGTCCTTCATGGGCAAACCGTGCATCCAATCTGTGTTGATCCAGTCAGTGGTGAGAGGCGGGTTGGTGGTAAGGGTTCCCGCAAAGTCACGGTTGAGCTCTCGGTGCAAGTCACGAAAATTCTGCCGAGCCTGTGTCAGCGAGTCATGGGAGTATTCCAGCCCGATCATATGAGCTGGCTGCTCCTGGCTCCATCCGCGCTGCCTCGCGCGGTAGGTCTGGTTGATCATCGTGGCCCGGATTAGATCTCCTTGGCCGACTCCTACATCGACGAGCATGGAGCCCGGTTCGAGCGGGCTAAGAAGCCGATAGAGATTATCCAAAAGATGCCAGTGCTCGCGGAGGTTTCCAAGTTGGGGAAGTTGCTGGAGATACGCGATCCGCAAGGCCTCGCGTGTGATCTGTGAGAGATTGTGCCGAAGACGGGTACGCTCCATCTCGATGCGCTGTTGACGAGCTGGCATGTAATGGGTCTGTGCACGGAAGTCGGCCGAAACGGTCGGTAGTGAGACGATTGACGCGATTTGTTCCAGGACCTGCTGAAAGGCTTGGAGGCATGACTCATTGAGCGGCAGGTCCTGGTTGATCAGCTGGGCGGGGACTGTCGTCAGCCTGGTGTGGGTTCCTAAAGCAGTGAGAAAAGCCTGCGGGAGGTCCGCCGGAGGCAACGGTCCGAGGAGGCTATTGGGGGCCGTAACGATGACGGATCGAGAGCGAAGTAGGCGCAGATCTGCAACTGTGGAGGCCAAATCTGTGAAATGGCCGGCAATGAGATCGCCGACAAATCGATCGACATCGATGTTGAGCCCGAGTAGGTTTGCGATGCCCCGTCGGAGTCCGTACCGGTAGTCAGCCACGAGGTCATGACCATGAACGGTCATGAGCATGGCCTGGATATCGACAACCGGATTGATCAGGAGAAGCAGGTCAAGGGGACGGGATTGCACCGCCATTTTGAGGGCGACTCGTGCGGTCACATCGCTTGCCATGACAATCAAGGGAGCGGTCGGCCACGTATGTTGGACGAATTCTACGACTTTAAGGAGGTCGGCCTGCATGCTTCGTAACGTCGTCTGTTGCAGTTCACCGTCGCTGAGTCCTACGTGGTTGGTATGGTCATAACGTAAAATGCGTAGCTGGTGGTATGCCAGAAAGTATGACAAGGTTATGGCATCCAAGGCGGTTTGGCCATAACCAGGAGCGATGATCACGACAGGGGTGTTCGGAGTAAGCGACTGGCGAAGGTGGTCGTCGGTCATCACAATCGTCTGGCCTCGGGGGCTCCGACACTCGCGCGGAATACTGACGACTAACGATTGCTGCGAGGCGATTCCCGATTCGCCTGGAGATGTCAGATGTTGTCGGATGACACGGGTCACCTCACGTTCAGCATATGGTGTAAGACCCTGGAAGCGGAGGCCAACCAGAATGGCAGGGTCGGACCCTGGTTGGCGAAATTCGTTGGGTGCTACGGGGGGCTGCGCCGACCAGATGATCTCGGTGGGAAGCGGGGACTCCGGTACGCTGGGTTCATGGCTTCCAGGGTGGCTCGGGGTTTGTGTGGCGTTGAAGTGGAGCGTGGCAAGGCCACTCAGAAGCTCAGGGCGAGCATTCAGGTGAAGACAGGCACCGCCTCTGCTGAAGTTGACCATCAGTGCTGCTAGGCGATGAGAGTGACCGGTGCGGTCGATGACATCCAGTCTGACCGGGATTGAAACCCCTACTCGAACCGACTCGCGCCGGTCAAAATATTCTTGTTCGGTTTGTACGGGGGGATTCACCGCAGCCCATTCGAGTTGCGGCCCTGCTTCAAGTACTACTTCAAGGGAGAAGGGTGACGTCCGTTCCTTCGCCGCCTGGATCAGCGAGGCGAGGACAGCAGCTTCTTCTCGTTTTGGTAAATCAAATACGACGACGAGTTTGGAGATCGGTGTTCCGGAAAGAGGCCAGATGGCCCGTTCCTGCGTCTCACCGTGCAGTTCGAGTATTCCCACGGCAGTCTTGAGTACAAGATACGCGTCCTGTGGTGGAAAGGTGGGGAAATCGCCGGGAAGGGTGATGCAGGTGCCACCGAGACTGATATTAGAAACGGTGCCGCTCCATGTCGATGATCCGATGGTGATGGTGGCAGGCAGGGTGGTTGGAGTCCGAGGTGAATGACGCCGTTCCTTTTCCGGCTCGACGGAATCGACTAGAGGGACAGCTGTAGTTATGACGTGATCAGTTTGGGGAACCGGTGCAGGCGAGGCGGTAGAGAGAGAGATTGGCGGCGGAATCATTGCGAGGGGAAGGTGCGATACAAGTGGCAGACGGAGAACTATGCGAAGGGGACCCTGCATGGGTGCTGACACATCTAAGACGCCGTCGAGTTGGCGAACGATCTGGTACGACTCAAGGAGATCAGTGGAAAGGGGTAGTGTAGTCGGGGATACAGGCCAGATTTTGTCAGATTCAAACAACTCGACCTCGACTTCTGTTGGTGGCGCGAGGGGGAAGAGTGAGGGCTCGTCCGTTGAAATAGAGGAGGGTCCCACGGCGCGTGTGCTCACGATGAGTTGGTGTGCACGGCCGACCGTTCGTAAGTAGCTCTGTGCATAGCTCAAGAGAGACCGCACAAGTTTCATGACCTGTTCGCGCTCCCCGAGTAAAGAGGGAAGGGGCGAGGAGAATTGCTTTATGATGCCAGCATTATCCACGACGGTCGGAGTTGTAGGCAGAAGTACATCGTCAAGTATGTCGTTGATGGTGTCTCCTACGGTGCCATCCGGTGTCTCCTGGATGGCCTGGGCCAAGTCTGTGCCGAATTTCGCCGCTTCTGTGGCGTGGCTGATGAGTGTTTCGACTCGGTCATCCAGGTGTGTATCGCGAATCGTGGTGAGGAGTTGTTGAGACTGTGCCAGCATTGAGGTCAATGGATCGTGCAACTGTTGGGATAATAACGTGACCCGCTTGGCCTGGGCGAGCAATGCATCTGTATGTTGGATCTCTCGCCGGAGTTGATGGATCGTGGCGTCTTGTTGTGTGGATTGTGCAAGATCTCGGATCAGCCCCACCGTGCCGACAAATCGGCGAAGGGAGTCATAGAGCCCTCTGGCGCTGACCTCCGCTATAACAGTCAGAGATCTATTGTCCTGTGAGAGTTTTCTCCGGAGGGTTAATTCAACGCGGCTGGCGCTCCGCGCGTCAGAGCGTCGTTCGTTAAAGCGATATCGAGCCACCGCTTCTTGGTCTGGAGGGATGATGGTGGTATAGGGCAATCCGATCAGTTCATCGGGGGAGTAGCCCAATAGCGTGATGATGCCAGGTCCAACCATCAAGAAACAGCCTGTGTCATCCAGCTCATAGGCGGTGGTATCACGGAGGGATTCGATGAGTCGACGGTAGCGTTGTTGCGCGTGATCCAGGGCTGCTTTCAGGTGATGTTTCTCGATGGCTTCTCTCGCACAGAATAGGAGTTCGGTGAGAAAGGCCGGAGATTTCTTGGAGAGAAAAAAATCGACGTCGGCTTGAAGCGCCTGAAGCGCCGAGGATGATTCGGAACGATCACTCAGTAGCAGAGTTGCCGCGTGTGGCGCACGAGATTTCAGTTCGCCGTAGAGAGACGATTGGCTTCCGGCGACGCATTCTTCATCGATGAGGATGAGGGCCCATTTGTTCGGCCGAGTCCACATGCTGGCTTCTTCCGCAGAATACGCAACCTCCACGAAGCAGCCGGGGAAAAAACCGCGTAGCCCGATGGTAATAAGTTTGATGGACTCAGCCTGTTCGCTGATAATCAGGATGGTGATCGGCTCACTCTGCAGCATCGAACTATCCCTGTGTTCTCGGGGCATCCGAGCAAGCCCGGTCCCAGCGTGGTATCACGAGGTTCCCCCGTCACGCTCCGAAGGCAATCTATTCCGCACGCATCTAATGATAGAAATGTGAATAGCATAGGCGGAGGTAAGAAACCCAGTCTACGTGAGTCGAGAGGCCTCCTTCTTTGGTAGGGGGCCTTGGGTAACGAACAAAATTGAACGAAGTCAAATCAAGACGAAGCGTTTGTGCTGGGAAGTAGTAGTGCGGAATTCACCGCATGTTGGGGGCAGGTATGGCGGGTTTCCGGGTATGGTCGTTAATTCTTGGCGAGTGGCGCAGCAGCTGTTGCCGGACAAGCCCCCGGAGTCATGTACAGCAGATAATTCCCCATGCCATGTTGAGGCTCGCTTTTCTGCAAGGGATGGTGATGGACCATGACCATTTCGTACTCGTCGGCTTTGGTCACCGGAAACCCGTGACTGTCACTGTAGACTTGATGGGGTTTGAATTCGAGAAACGTTCCGTCCGGACCGACATCGGGAACCGTTCGTAGGAGGGTCTGCTTTTTAGTCGTATTGTCCAGCCCAATCATGAGGAGTTCGTCATGGCCGTGCGGGTAGGCAAATTTCACGCAACCATCCATTGAGAATTTGAGTGGGGCTGTGTGGACCCTCACGCCGGTGTTAATTTCGATGCCTTCATCAGTCTGCTCTGGGCCTCGCTGAGCGAACTTGCTGAAGCACACGATATTGACGCCTACCTGATAGACATCCATCTCCTTGACCGGAATTCCTTCGGGCGCCATATACATGGTGAAGGTCGCCATCACATCCTTGGTGACCGGCGCCTTATGATAAAAGGCCACGATCGACGTGAGGTGATCCTCTTTGGCAAGCTTCACTCCATAACCAGCAGGGAATCGGGTCTCGGTCATCTCTAGCCCGGCCCCGGCAAAGAACAATGGTTCACCTTCACAGGACACGCTTGGTTTGCTGTTGTTGAGCATCAGGATGTGGTGGAGATAATTCTTGGGCAGCGGTGTCCCGTCCTTCGTGAAGACGGCAGTTTTATACCCCACCATATACATATCTTTTGGTAACTGAAAGGCATGCTTGGGCATCGATGCCGCGAGGTCTCCACCGTGACTGGCTGGCAGATCGATCGGGCCAAAGGTGAGAGTGACCGTATTGTCCCGAATGGCCATGGTCGTCGTGGTTTTATTTGTGAGCGTGGGCACGGCATGGTGGTGATGCCCGCTGTCTGCGAGGACAGGGGAAACCAGGCAGAGGCCCACGAGTATAGTAAAGATGACAGAACGCATACAGCCTCCCAAGAGTAAAAAGTAGTTCCACGAATATCTGTTGTGAACTTCGTACGCGTGTGTGGGGTACGCTGTCATTGGGCAGTGGGGGGCTGGGTCATCCGTTTCCAGACATAGGTCCCGCCGTGCTCGCGGGGAGGTATATTCTTCTGGGCACCGAATCGCGAATACCACCACACGCCCTTGGCCTGAGTGCCATCTTCTGAAAGCAATAGCTCAAAGCCCCCTTCGCGATCATTGCCTGGCTGCTGCCAGGTGCCTTGCCAGAGACGGTCGGCATACTTCGTGGTGACAAATCGCCCACCATGCTGGGTATAGGTGCCATTTCCGTTTTTGTCTAATGTGGCCGTATAGCGTTTATCATCTTCTACCTCGAGGATATCCCACCCTCCGCTCAGATCAGGAACGGAGGACGTCCCATTGCTAACCAAATGTTGCGACGCCGCGGGCGCTGGTTGTTGAGCCAGAGAATTCCCAAGCTGGATCGTTCTGAACGACTCGTGCCACGACAGGAGCATCCATTGCCCCTGACGACGTTCGAGCACACCAGTTTCTCTGAGGGGCAGAACGGTTCTCTTTAGATTCGCTCCTTCCCGGACAAAACGGATGTAGTCCAGTTCCATTGTAAACCAGGCGAGATCGCCCTTGGTCCAGACCTTCAGTTCGTGGATTGGGATCTCAAGCTTCTGGACGGAGTCAAATTCCTCCCGCATCTCACGCTCGAACTCCGGCCATCCCACGTACTTGCGCCCAGCGATGGTGTAGCTGGTTATGTCGGCATCGTGGGCCATGAGGCGAGAAAGCGTGGCGAGATCCTTTTCAGCATTTGCGCGAACGAGTGTACGGATCGTTGTTTCCGGATCGGTCGAGTCAGCTGCGCGGCTTTCAAACGTGTGTGCCAGGCCCAGGAGCACGATGAAGGCGCTCGTGAGAACGAGTTTCATAATTCCAACGATGAACTGATTTTCTTCTGTGGTTCGCAACCAGTGGTGAATCCGACTCTGAGGCAACTCATTTGTCAAACTACACGGGTCGCGCGTTCATGTCAACAAAGAAGCTGGGGGCTCGTTTAGCGACGAAGGCATGCGACAACGATCACGGTTACATTATCTTCTCCTCCTCTGTCGAGAGCCTGCTCAGTCAGGCTGTGACAGGCCTGATCGGGATCGCCCCCTGCACGGGAAAGTATCGATGCGATGGATACGTCATCCAACATTTTCGTGAGTCCATCACTGCAGAGTATGATGATGTCCTCCGGAGTGACCGGCGTCGAGGTCAGCTCTGGTTTCATGTCAACGCCCATCCCCAGGCCTTTGGTCAGGATGTGACGCTCAGGATGTGTGAGTGCCGTAAGCGCGTCGATCAAGCCTCGCTGCACAAATTTCTGGACCAAGGTATGATCGCGGGTCAATTGCTTGAGTTCGCCCGCTCGATAGAGGTAGGCGCGACTATCGCCCAAGTGTGCGATGTGAGCAACTTGCGGTGATGCCGGCGTTATCGTCAAGGCGATGAAGGTCGTGCCCATCCCTTCCAAGGACGGTTTCTCCAGAATGAGATCGTGAATTCGCCGGTTGGCGCTTGTCACGAGGTCTGCAACGAATTCGGCAGTTTTAGTGGAATGGTCGAGGAGCCAGGCTGCCCGCTGTTGAGCCCGTCGCGAAGCCTCGGCTACGGCGGTTTCAGCAGCAAGCCCTCCGGCTGGGTGCCCCCCCATCCCATCTGCCACAATCCACACGCCGCAGTCATTCAAGAGGGCCAGAGCATCCTGATTCGATGCGCGAACATGTCCCTTCTCTGTCCGGCCGACACCGGCCCATTGCAGGGGTTGTGTCACGGAGCGACTCCCATTGGCTCTCGATGGCGAGTCGGAGGAAATCCCACAGACAACGGGCCGAATCTCGCGACCATCTGGTCATAGAGGAATAGTGCCAGCGGTTCCAGATTTTGCGTATCGGCCGCGTTGTATTTCAGCAACAGATCGCGTGCGGCTTCGTCTCCTGCGCGCCACTGGTGCCATAGACGAACGGCTTCCCATCCATCAAGTCCAACCACGTCGGTCTCGCGCGTAATCTGGACTTCACGCTCGATGCATTTCAACCCGCCCTGCAGACCGAGCCTGCGTGCCGCGAAGCACAGATCGAAGTGGGGTTTTTTGAAATTTAGCCGGGGGAACTTCGCCTGGAGATAGGGAATGTCGAATCCGCTGCCGAAAAAGGTGATCAGGAGATCCGTCTGTTCCAATTCCGTCTGTAATCGGTCCTCTGTTAGTGATTCCCCGTGGACCAGGCTCGTCATGTGGCCGTTGCGATATAATCCGACTACAGTCACATGCCCCTCTCGTGCAGACATGCCTGTCGTCTCGATGTCCAGATAGAGTGTGCGATGGCGAAACGTCTCGAAGAGGCGCCAGTGCTCGCGGCTTTTCAAACAGGTGCCGAAGAAGTGCGCGTCCCCTTCTTCGAGGCGAGATTGGGCTGTGGCGAGCTCACGGTCATACCAGGCTTTTCGGGTGGGGGAGATGCCAGGCACAATCGAAGATTGGATGAATGAAGCCCAATCAAGAATGCATTCCTGCCAGAGCCGGCGTTCGGAGCTTTGGCCGATGCCTTTGAGGAGCACGAAGGATGATGTGAGCATATCAGCGGGACATTGTAGCCTTGATTTCACTCAATAAACAAGCTAAAGTCCGCGACCTGAGCGGGTTTTCATCTTATGGCCACCGGGTGCACCGGTGGGAATTCAATGGCTGATCCACCCAACAAGATTCGCATCACGGTCGGTTCTGTACAGCTCGACGCGGAACTCAAGCCCACGAAAACAGCACGGGAAGTCTATGCCGCATTGCCGGTTGAAGGTCCGGTTAACACGTGGGGCGAGGAGTTCTATTGCAAGGTGGACGGCGTGAAGGATCATCGAGAGACGGCGACCAACCATGTCAAAGTCGGCGATGTTGCGTTCTGGGGGGGCGGGCAAGTTCTGGCAATTTTCTTTGGACGCACACCGATGAGTATGGGGCAGGATCCTGTCCCGGCCGACCGTGTCAATGTCATCGGACGAATTCTCGGGGATTCCTCTGTATTGCGGCGTGTGATGGATGTATCGACTATTCGCATCGAACGGATCTAGTATGATGCTGAAACAGTCCGCCAGCGTCGTTCTCTCCTCGAAAGCATCCTCAACGTAGCCAAGAGGCTACGCCTCCGGTGCTTTCATCGGCTGCGGCCTTGCTGGACGAACTGTTTGAGCATCCTACGGGAACATGCTCGTGTTGTGGTACATGTGCGGACAACAAAAGTTCTCGTGCCGATATAGTTTTTCCACGGATTGCTAGTTATGCGCTTGTCGAAAGAACGAATTCGCCACATGTCGGAGTCGATCGCCGCCAGGTTGAAGCAGGAGGGGCATCTGGCGATCGTTGGAGATCTCAAGGCCTTCGTCGAGCAGATCGATCATGCAATTCTTGAGGAGTTGTCGATTGAAGATCGCCTGAATGCCGAAGTACGGCAGCTCTTGAAAGCCTATGAGCAAGACATCGAGCGAGGGCACGTGGACTTTCAAAGGATGTTCACGATGGTGAAGGGCAAGCTCGCAAAGGAGCGAGGCATCGTCTTATGATGCGGTAAGGAGTGAGGGGTAAAGGGTAAGGTAAAAAAGGGGTTAGTTTTTTACCCCTTACGCCTAACTCCTCACCCCTAACCAGTCTTGTATGTTGAGCGAAGAGAAGATCAGTCATCTCTCTCACGTCATTCTTCAGGTCGTGAAGAGGAGCCCTTTGGTGACGGTACAAGCCGATGAGGGGCGGGTGTTGAAGGAGATCAAGCGGGTGCTCGCATCTGAGCTGGCACAGGAAGAGCAGATCGATCGAACAGTTAAGGCGAAGCTGGCCTCCTATTCGCGCAGGATTGTCGAGGGCAGCGCGGAGTGGGAGGTGCTTTATCGGAAAACATTTGAGGAAGAGACGCGGAAACATGCAAAAATGTGAGATGTCGTTGGAACGCGGAGTCGCGCTGAAAGCTCTGTCCATACTGGGAGCAGCCTTCATGCTCGTTGCAGTGGCCGCTTGTTTCAAAACTAAAGAGAAGCCGTGGGTTCCGCTGGCCCTTGAGTCGGGAGTGAAGCCGCAAGCGGTGGTCCTGACTGAACAGGGGATGCAGGCCTACCAAGCGGGGCAGTTCGATGAGGCCAAGAATTATTTTTCCCAAGCGGTTGAAACTGCTCCTCAATCGGGACCGGCACACTATAACTACGCCTTGGCGTTGAATGCCTTGGGTGATACGGCGCAGGCACGCCAACAGTTCATGGAAGCGGCCAACTACGCCCCTGGTGACAAAGTGATCTGGGACTCGCCCGCGCTCCGGCCTTACGGCAACGTGGAGGCGCCAAAGAAAAAGCAACTACTTCCACCAGGAGCCACCAGGCCAGGCATGGGCCCCGGCACAGGACCGCGATAGTTGCAGGCAGATTTAAGAAGGGGTGTGCGAATATGGTAAAAGAGCTTGAAGTCGGTGGTAAGGCTCCCGCCTTGTCTCTTCCAGACCAGTCGGGCAACCCTGTCAGTCTCAAGGATTTTGCGGGCAAGCAGGTGGTCCTCTATTTTTATCCGAAAGACGATACGCCTGGCTGCACGAAAGAATCGTGTGACTTTCGCGATGCCGAAGCGTTAATTAAGAAGGCAGGTGGCGTGATTCTCGGTGTCAGTTTTGATGGCCAGGAATCTCACAGGAAATTCATCAAGAAGTTTACCTTGCCGTTTACGCTGCTCAGTGACGAAGATAAGGTTGCTGCGAAAGCCTATGGGGTTTACAAAGAAAAGAACATGTACGGCAAGAAATATTGGGGCATCGAGCGTAGCACCTTTGTGATCGACCAAGCCGGCAAGTTGAAGGCGATTTTCCGCAAGGTCAAGGTCAACAGCCATGTGGATGAGGTGCTAGCGGCCCTGAAGGCCTAACCTCATGGCAGGATGCTGAAAAAAGAGAGAGGGGGTGGCCAGGTGCCCTCCGTGCTCGCAGAACGCGCACGATGAAACTGTGCTCGTTCGATGCGCGCAGTTGAGGGCAGCCTTGGCCACTCCCTCATAGAGACATGGTGAATCGGAAGGCCCTCGCTCAGGCTAAGGGCGCGTCTCGGTGCGCCAGTGGGTGTGCGAGTGCGATGGATGCGCGCAGTTGGGATCATCCCAGCCACCCCTTAGTAGAGTGAGAGCCCGCAGTGGGTGATTCAGTTTCTATCGCGCCATAATAGTGTTTTCACAGACTCATTATGTGGCTGTGCGGCCTATGAGTGTCTTCTTCCGCAGAGCCGGTTTCTTTACTATCCTTTTCTTCTGTATTGCCACGACAACCCTCTCTGCGGCGGAGAAGGTTCCCGGAACCTTGACAGTTCTTGATAGCCTCACCGCTCCCAATCAGCCTGCCACCATCATTGCCACAGTCACAAAAACTGGTCCTTTGGCACAGGCCGGTTCAGGAGGCGAACCTCTTGAGCTGTTCATCGCTGGTAATGTCGTTGCGACTGCGATGACGGGAACCGATGGCCGGGCCTCCTTGCCCTATACCCCAAAGGCCAAAGGAGCTGTCCCCTTCACTGTGCGTGCGGGGACCACTTCCGGAGTCGCCCTGACTGAAGCTGGTGGGAATCTGGCCGTGTGGGAACGGCGCAGTCCGATCGTGGCAGTTGAAATGGCGGCGCTGATGGACAGCGCCGTCGGAGAAGGAACGACCGTAATCAAGCCTGGAAAAGAATCGGAGGTTAGACGCCCGATGCCCGACGCTGCGGAAGAGCTCAGCAAGCTGACGCAGTTCTATTACAACGTGCTCTATGTGGTGACCATGGAGAAGGGGGCTACTAGTAGAGACCAGGCAAATGCCCATGCCAGACAGTGGCTTACAGATCAGAAATTTCCAATCGGGCACATTCTCGTGCTGCCGTCTGATCAGGAGGCATTAGGTGCAAAACTCGATGAAATGCATCTGGCAGGATGGAAGCAGCTCAAGACAGGGATTGGGCGTACGAAGGTTTTTGCTGAAGCGTTTCTGCAGCGGCGCCTCGAAGCCGTGATGGTGCCGGAACCGGCCAAAGGCGAGGCACCGAGGAAGGCGAAGGTTGCGAAAGATTGGAAGGATGTGCGGAAGAAAATGTAGCGGGTAACTGAACCATCCTTCTTGCTCGCAGAACGCGCACGATGGGAATGTGCTCGTTCGATGCGCGCAGTGAAGGACGGTCCAGTCACCCGCTTGTTGCGGAACAATTTGCGCATGAGTGGGGGAGGCAAAAAACAAGAGGTCGGGCAGCCAGGTAGCTCCCCTTGCTCGTGGAACGCGCACGGTAAAGCTGTGCTCGTTCGACACGCGCAGTGGAGGAGCCACCTGGCCGCCCGCTTGTCGGGACACCTTTCGCTCTGGGTGAAGGAGTGAATAAAAGAGGAAAGAGGCCTTTGAATGTAAAGGGGGTAACAGGCCTTCGGCAGGAAATTCCAAGGCGTGTTATCTCACTCTGTGCCACCTGGTGCAGTTGCCTGGAATGATGTCGAGCGGCGAAGGTATTCCCTTCATGGCGGGGGGTCACCACAAGGGCAGCCGTCATACATCTTGAGTACATAAGGCACACAGGTGTATGATCTCAGGCGTGAAGCCCGTCAGATGGAGCGCCGACAAGAGTCTTTCGCTAAAAGCGGAACGCGGCGTGTCTTTCGAGGAGGTTCTGTCCGCGATCTCACAAGGTGGACTTCTCAGGGTCATGGACCACCCGAACCGGGCGAAGTATGGACACCAGAAGATGCTCGTTGTGCGGATACGCGATTACGCCTATCTCGTTCCTTATGTTGAAAACGAAGAGGAGATTTTCTTAAAGAGCATCATGCCGAGCCGTAAGGCAACTCGGGATTTTGTATCGGGAGGCAAATGACATGAGCACCGAACGGTTGTTGGAGGAAGAAATTCTTGCTTCGTTCGAGCGCGGAGAATGGAAGCCGGTTCGGAACCAGAAGGGCGAAATTGCTCGGTTCCGGGCCGCTGCGGAAGCCACCTTGCTCAAGGACAAGCGAGTCAATATTAGAATCTCGTCGAGAGACCTTGAGGGGCTGCAAGCCAAGGCCGCGGAAGAGGGGGTTCCTTACCAGACACTTATGACGAGCGTGCTCCACAAGTTTGTGTCGGGTCGTCTCGTCGAGACGCAATCACGTATCGTTACGCGCTCAAGCCGGACCGCGCGCAAGCGCGCCGCTGCTTAGCGCGGGCGTTAACGCTTTCCAGCATGACCGCTCCCCGAAACATCATCCGCGTCGACCATAATCCATCTCGTGCTCCATATAAGCTTACTCGTGACCTCTTCTGGGATGGGGGCGGATTGATCTTCCATTGCGCGCGGCTTCCCAATTCCTCATTTTATTTTAAGGGTGGCCTGGTCGATCCTCTATTGCGCGCGTCGAACGAGCACATTCTTATCGTGCGCGTTCCGCGAGCAGGAGGACGGCCAGGCTACCCTTCCCTTCCTTCTGAGGCCACGCGTGCGCGAGCATGAAGGGTAGGCCGATTGTCCTTGCCCGCGCCTTTCCTTTAGCGAGCTCTTTCCATTAAGATGAGCGTTGGATTTCCTTTTTATTGAGGCTCCTCCGAATGAAGGCGAAGACGAGTTTTTCCTGCCAAGCTTGCGGCCACCAGTCGCCTCGGTGGCTTGGGCGCTGCCCGGACTGCAGCGGCTGGAATACGATGAAAGAAGAACGGCAGGCGCCGACGGGCAAGGGACGGCCTGCTGCGATGAAGATGGGGGCGGCGAAGGCCACACCGATTGCCGACATCGAAGTGGTCGGGGAGGACAGGCGGCTGACGCAGATCGGCGAATTTGACCGGGTATTAGGAGGGGGAGTCATTCCCGGCTCGGTCATCCTGATCGGCGGCGATCCCGGCATTGGGAAAACGACCCTCTTGCTCCAGGCGCTTCCGCGACTATCCTCCAAAGAGGAACCGGTCCTCTATGTGTCTGGAGAGGAATCGCCAAGACAGATCAAGATGCGGGGGCAACGGCTCGGCATCGAGCATCCCAATCTCTTGATCCTGGCGGAAACCTCGCTCGAACAGATTCTCAAAGCCACTCAACAGATCCAGCCTGCCGCCGTGGTCGTTGACTCGATTCAAACCGTCTATACGGAACAGATCACGTCTGCCCCCGGCAGCATCAGCCAGGTGCAGGAAGTGGCGGGCCAATTGATGTGGTACGCGAAGCGCAGCAGTGTGCCGGTCTTCATCATCGGACATGTCACCAAAGATGGAGCGATCGCCGGACCTCGACTGTTGGAACATATCGTCGATACGGTGCTTTATTTTGAAGGGGATAAGGGACACAGCTTCCGTATTCTTCGCGCGGTGAAGAATCGTTTTGGCTCGACCAATGAGATTGGTGTGTTTGAAATGAAAGACTCCGGGCTGGAAGAAGTGAGCAACCCCTCCGAGTTGTTCCTGGCGGAACGGTCTCAGCGTACGACGGGATCGGTGGTAGTATCCAGCTTAGAAGGATCGAGACCGATTCTGGTCGAACTCCAAGCGTTGGTGACCTCTACGAGCTTCGCGATGCCTAAACGGATGGCGAATGGGGTCGAGCAGAATCGGGTTTCGCTGTTGCTCGCAGTCATGGAGAAGAGGCTGGGTATGCATTTGGCTGGACAAGATGTCTACGTGAACGTTGTGGGTGGGTTGCATATCGACGAGCCGGCCATCGATTTGGGTATCGTGGCTTCGGTCACATCGAGTCTGCGCGAAGTGCCGATTGAACCGGGGCTGTTGGTGTTGGGTGAGGTCGGGCTCGGCGGTGAGGTGCGCGCAATCAGTCAGGCTGAGATGCGGATTCGCGAAGCGGCTAAGATGGGCTTCAAGCGCTGTCTCATGCCGGAACGAAATCTGGCCAAGCTGGAGCCAATTGAAGGGATTGAATTGATCGGGATACGCGAGGTGGGGGAGGCATTGGATGTGGTTCTGGCGTAGAGAAGCGACAGGTGGCGGTGGGAAGAGAAAGAACGCCAAAGGTTCTTCCGTCAGTATTTCTCTTGCCATGGCTTTGGTAGCTCTTACCTTCTTATCCGGCTGTACGCTGTTTACGCCGCGCGAGGAGGTGCAGCTCAAGCAGGCGACGGTGAAGGAGCTGACGGCACTGCTGACTCAGCGGGAGGCAGCGATTCAGACGATGAAAGGTCTTTTTAGCGCAAAGGTGCGCGGAGGGATCATTCCCATCGCGTCACGGGTGGAGGGTGCGTTGTACTATCGCCGTCCAAGCGCCATGCGACTGCGCGGGTTTACGGCGGTCGGCAGTGAGCTCTTCGAGTTTGTCCAAACGAATAATTATTTTAGGTTACGACTACCGACCATAGGCCGTGTCCTGTCCGGCGATCCGTCCGACATGAGCGAAATGGGAAAGCTCGCTCGGCCATTTCAATTGAGCGTATGGGCGATGGGTGGCGTATTGGGCACCGGCACGATCGCGAAGGACGAGACAGCCGTTCTTGTGGAAGAGGGGGACCATTACCGTTTTGAGGTGTCCGGCCCCTCTCTCAATGGGACGCAGTTCATGCGGCGGCGGCTGTGGTTTGAGCGTCAGACATTCTTGGTCGTTCGTGAAGACCGGTTGATGGAGTCGGGTGCCGTGGAAGCGACCATTCAATATGAGGACTTTCGCCCGATCGGTCAGGGAGAGGGAGCATTAAGTGCTGGCGAGAGACAGCTGCTGCGACCTTTTAGAATTTTGTTGGAAGATGGGAAGGGGCAGGGGAGCGTACAGGTCACTTTTCACGAGATGATTCCGAATCAACCGGTGAGCGCCACCGATCTTGCGCAGCTTTAACAGGATGCTGAAAGAGTCCTCCAGCAGAAAAAGACTGTTATTTGGTTTGTCTCGTTTGTTTAGTTAAACCAGACAGACCAGATGAACCAGATAAACAAAACAAACCAGTTTGAGCATCCTGCGGGGCGGTGCCAACATAGTTTTTTGTAGACGAGTAAGCGCAATGAAGGTATTGGCAGTCGAGACGGCCACTTCGTGGCAGAGTGTCGCGATCCTTGATGGGTCGCGGACCCTTGCCTGCCACGAACAGGATGCGGCTGGATCGCATGCCAAATCGTTGTTGCCGACGATCAATCGATTGTTTCGTGAAACTGGTTTGGCCCTTGCCCAGTTGAATGGTCTCGTTGCGTCAATCGGCCCCGGGTCTTTCACGGGACTTCGTGTCGGTTTAGCCACGGTCCTAGGGTTCAGGACGATCAGCCAGCTTCCCTTGGCAGTAGTGCCGACATTGGAGGGTATGGCCTGGAATCTCAGAGGGACATCGAAGCCGCTCTGCCCCGTCCTCAACAGTCGGCGCGGCGAGCTGTATTGGGCGTTGTTTCGCTGGACCGATGATGGGCAGTTGGAGCGAGTGATCTCAGAACAGGTGGGAACGGCGACCATGCTGGGTGGTAGTCTTCGCGGCTCGGCTCTCGTTTTCGGAGAAGGATGGACGACCGAAGAGGAGGCTATCCGCGCGTCGATACCTTCCTCAACCACAATTGCCGAGGCGCCGGACTCAGCCCTGAGACCATCGGCCGTTTCAATCGGGTTGGCAGGGATTGAGCGGCTCCGACGGCGTGAGTATGCAGAAACCGGTATCAGTCCGCTCTATATACAACGCACGGCTGCAGAGCTGAAGTACGAAGAGTCCGGCGGCCTGTCGCCGGTGGTTCTACGCCAGGAGCGGGTCGCAAGAAAGGTTGGCCGCAGGCCCGTAAAACGCGAATCATGAATCGGATCTTTTCCCGTTGTTGAGAGAGATGTGTGTGGCTCCAGCCGAAGGGAGATGGCGCGTGGGCGACTGGATCATTGAGCCGGGGACTGTCGAGTCTCTCCCTGATATTCTACAGATCGAAGAAGCTTGCTTCTCGGCCCCCTGGACGGGCAAAATGTTGGAGGCAGAACTGAGCGGGAATCCATTTGCGCATTTTCTGTTGGCAAAGCGGGTGCAACAGGGCGAGGCGGATGTTGTTGCAACTGTCGGCTATCTGTGTTTCTGGGTTGTCTTCGAGGAAGTACGACTGATGAATTTGGCAGTCATTGAGTTCATGCGGCATAAGGGGATCGCCAAGGCCTTGGTTCTGCAGGCTCTGGACGTTGGGCTGGCACAAGGGGCGGTGCGGGCGGTCCTCGAAGTGCGGGCATCGAACCAGGCTGCGCATAGTCTCTACCGCAGTCTTGGGTTTCGCGGCGGGACAATCAGGCCGGCGTACTATACGAATCCCGTAGAAGATGCGCTGCTCATGGAACTGAATCCGATTGTATTGGAGTCAGGTCGATTGACCGGCGAAGTGGATTGTGAAGGAGAAGGTATCAGGCCATTGCAGTAATTTCATAACCAGGAGGTGCGACATGCTGACAGACAGTATGATTGCGGAACGGTTGCGTGAATCCAGTCACGAATTTCGCGCACTGGAAGAGGCTCACCACCGTCTGGACCTGGAACTGATCCAATTACAGAAGCGTCACGTGCTGACTCCCGCCGAAGAGCTGTCCATGAAGCAGCTGCACAAAGAGAAGTTGGCAAAGAAAGACCAAATGGCCGAACTGATCCGTGTCAGTCGAGACCACGATCTGCAGGCAGCTCCACAGTGAGGAGCGGTAACGTGAGGGTGCTATCAGTCGACAACTGGGACCGGAGCTATGGCACAGATTCTCAATCCCCTTGGCGCACATATCCAGACCGTCAAGAAGCGACTGATCATCATCGGGGCCACGATGGTCGTGGCCCTGTTGGTGGCCTTCACCTTTTCCGGCGAAATGGTTGCGTGGTTGAATCGCCCGTTTCCCAATCAGCTGGTATTCTACGGACCGACAGAGGCTCTGTTCGCCTCGATCAAGGTCTCGCTGCTGGCGGCTATTATCGCGAGCCTGCCAGTCATCTTCTATCAGTGTTGGAAGTTCATTGAACCAGCGCTGCTCCCAAAGGAGCAACGCTGGGGCATTCCGCTGTTTGTCCTGGCCGGGGCACTCTTTGCCTTCGGATTAATCTTCTGTAATCTTGTCATTCTCCCGCTGGTCATCAACTTCTTCGTCAGCTTCGGCATGGATCACGATGTGACGCCGGAATTGAGCGTCGGAACCTATATCGATTTCAACGTCAAATTTCTGCTGATTTTCGGCTGTGCGTTTGAATTGCCGCTGGTGCTCACCATTCTGGCACGGGTCGGTGTCGTGTCGGGCCGGGTGCTTGCCAAGTATCGGAAGTATGCGATTCTGGCCTCGTTGATTCTATCGGCCGTCGTCACGCCGGATGCGACGCTTGTGACGATGCTTTTGATGGCGATACCCTTGATGGTGTTGTACGAGATCGGAATTATCGGCGCACGTATCTTTGGGCGAGCCAGCCCGACCGAGGTTAAATTGCCCCTCGACCCTGACCTGCCGATAGGACCGGCCGGGCAGAGGATCCGATAGCAGAATGCTGAAAAAGTCCGCCACTGAAGGGAAGGTTAAGGTTGAGGCTGAGGCTAAGGTTGAGAAGGGGAGGAAAGTCAGATCTTTGCTCAACCTCAACCTTAACCTCAGCCTTCCTCAGACGCCGCAGCCTTGCTGGACGGTCTTTTTGAGCATTCTGCGGGGGTAAGCAGGGGTGATTGGATCGATGATGATGCGGGCTCGAATTATAGCGACTGTTCTTGCGCTGAGTATCTGGAGCGTAAGCGGGATATCGGGAGCTGCTACGCAAGCTCCTACGCCGGTCCCGCCCTCTTCACAGCAAGTTCCGGATCATGGGGAAAGCCACCCTCCGCCTAAGTTTATCGGTCAGCAGGCCGTGAGTATTCAGGCACTCACGGCTGTCGGGAACGACCTCGTCTATGCCGGCTCGTTCGGCCTCGGCCTATTTCGCAGTGAGGATCGTGGCGCCACCTGGACGAAATCGGGAGAGGGTGTGGGGGATCCGTTTATTCTTGCCCTTGCGACAGGGAAAGATGGCGCGATTTTCGCCGGGACTTTCCGCGGGGGGGTATTTCGTTCGCGAGATCGAGGGAAAAGTTGGCAAGCGGTCAATAGCGGACTCAAGCGTTTGGAAATCAAGGCTCTTCTTGCTGCTGGCGATGGGATATACGCCGGTACCAGTGATGGGGTCTATCGACTTGCTGCCACCGACCGTTGGTCTGTTGTGACCACAGGTTTGGACGATATCCTCGTGCATACATTGGCTCTCTCATCAGACGGGACTCTGTTTGCCGGGACGTCTGGGAAAGGGATTGTACGATTTAAGGCGCAATCGACTGGCTGGGTTCGACAGCAGAATGCGCTCAAAGATCATGAAGGGATGACGGAAAACTTTATTCGAGTCTTGACGATCGATCCCGCAGGCGGTATCTATGCGGGCACGTTCGGTGGCGGCGTGTTTCTGAGTGTCGATGGGGGTGTCACCTGGCAGCCCATTAGCCGGGCACTCCCGAACGACTCAATTCGCGGGATTTTGTTTAACAGCAGAGGGCTGTTCGTTGCGACCGGGCACGGGATTTTCAAAACAACCGACCGGGGACGCCAGTGGGTTCCGCTCAATAAAGGGTTGACCAGTATGGCTGTTCAAGTCTTGATAGAGTCAGGCGCGGGAGTGCTCTATGCCGGTACGAGCGACGGGGCATTCCGAAGCGACGACGACGGACGGACCTGGAACCCCATCAATCAAGGCCTTGAAAGTATGAATACGCCATCTCCCTTCCGTTTTCGCTAACCAAGAAAGGATAGAACGATGTCAGAGCCGACAGAGAACACCAGAGCAACTATTTCCGTCAGCAGCAAGGGGGCGCAGCTGGGCGATATTGTATTGCGACTGTTTCACGATGTGGCACCAGGGCATGTGAAGAATTTTACAAAGCTGGCCCAAGAGGGCTTCTATAACGGCACGACTTTTCATCGGGTTATTCCCGGTTTCATGATTCAGGGTGGCGATCCCAACAGCAAAAATTCTGACCGGGCGTCGCACGGTATGGGGGGGCCCGGCTACAAAATCAAGGCTGAGTTCAACAGTAAGCCTCACAAACGCGGTGTTCTGTCCATGGCGCGTTCTAACGACCCGGACAGTGCCGGCTCGCAGTTTTTTATCTGCGTCGCAGATGCGAATTTTCTCGATTGGCAGTACACGGCATTCGGTGAAGTGGTCAGTGGAATGGACGTAGCGGACAAGGTTGTCAATATGAAGAGGGATGGCCGGGATAACCCCCTCGAACGAGTCGAGTTGACAGTCACAGTTACAGAATAGCGTGAGGGGGTAGGGGTAAGGCGTGGGGGGGTTAGACCGAAGCGACAATGGACTGCCGGCTCACGTGGGGATTGCGTTCAGGGCCATCGCCTCACGCCTCACGCCTTACGCCTTACTGGTTTTCATGTTCACAGGATGCGCCATTCCCGTGGTGCCATACCGGGCGGTCTATGAAGATCCCGTAAATTATGTTCGGCTGGAGTTGGATGATTCAGTGCTGCGGGAATGGCCCCCTAGCGCACATGCCCATCCACGAGCGATAGGGGTCGAAGACATGGCTCGAATCCTTCGCAGCATCTCGGTCAAAGAACATCGGGTCTGGTTACAGATATGGCTGCAAGGCGAGGCGCCGATGGTGCCGGTATTTCTTCCAGAAGAACTGGCCCTCCTATCAAAGCAGATCTCAGAAGCGTTCGCCCTGGCTCGACCGACCGAACGTGTGACATTCTACCTGAGTCAGCCGCGAACGTCCGTCAAGCGCCTCATCACGACGGGAGGGGTCTATATCCATGGTACCGACATGCATTTCATTCTGGGGAATTGGCAGGTTACCTATGGTATCCCGACGTATGGGATGATTTACGATCGGCGCTATCCCATGCGACCGACGGCCGCCAAGGGCTTCTACCTGTACTTTGATCCTGCCGATGCAACCATCTCGCAACAAAACAGCCTCTGGGACACCATGTTGGCCAACAAGAATGACGAACTCATCATTGATCTGACAAAAACTCTGTCCGTCCCTATTTCGTATCACAGCAATCAATAACACCATTATCTCCCTCGCCTCTTGTCGAAGCCGTAACCTCTACCATAAGGGGTCAGTCTTTCATCGCATGCAAGGCCGCAGGGCGTGAATGAGGGTGCTGCTGAACTCTCATGCTGATAAACAGGGGATAGGAGATGGGCAGAATTCCCTGTCAAGACACAGACTTAGTAGCTTTCACGCCGTTGATTCGGTAAGATGACCGATCAAGTACAGACTAGGATGCACTTTACCCACCCAGCATGATCGATCCAGGGAGTAGGAGTGGTTCGAACGCGTGTTGTCGTCGCCTTGATTGCCATCTTACTGGTCGGCGGCGGCGCGTTGCTGGTGTTCTTGCCTGGCGACGAGTATCTGAAGAATTTTTTCCTCCAGCAGCTGGAACAGAGTATCGGGCGTAAGATTGATGTCCATCGAATCAAGCTTGTCCTGTTCCCCCGCATCCGATTGGAACTGACGCAAGTCGCGATTCACGATCGAAATTCCGATGACGTCCTGTTATCGGTCCAAAAGCTCGATGTGGTCTTGCGGTTGCTCCCGCTACTGCGCAAACAGGTGGTGGGGAAGCGGCTGTTTATCGAAGAACCGACTTTGACGCTTCGGCGAGACCGTGGGGGGCATTGGAATCTTCTCGATCAAGTCGCTCATGGAGGTTCGGCCGATCAGGATGCGGTGGAAGCCATCAGCCGTATTTTTCGCATTCGCGAAGCGACATTGGTAAATGGGAAATTGATAATCATCGACGATGCACGTCCGGACAGAACAAGGTCGATGACACTGGAGTCGGTGGATGTATCACTGCTGATCAGAGCCGAACGGGGACAGGCCGACCTGAAAATCTCTGCCGGTCAGGCGGGCGACAAGGGTTTGTCTACTATCTCTCTGGCTGGAACGATCAGTGCTGCCCAGCGGCAGACGTTGTCAAGCAACGACTCTTCCGCCTCTGAGACCACCCTACAATTCGAGGGCCTGCTAGACGTAGCAAATCTGAATCTTCGAGAATTGGCGGAATTCTTCGGATCCCACCCGACTCCTCAGCCATTGCAGGGTGCTGTGCATATGCGTAGTCACGTTCGAGCTGTTCCCGGTGTCGCGGGCTACGATGTGGTCCTGTCCGAATTATCCACGAATCTTGAGGAGATGGAGCTTGCGGGTCAAGCGAGCCTCGCCGGGCTATTGACGCCTCAGCCGACTTTTGCCGTTACTCTCTCGGCATCCCCGGTTTTATTAAGCCGATTGTTCACAGTACTACCGGCTGAATGGGTGCATCCGCAGCTCGCGGCCGTGATCAAGGATCGTGAGATTGACGGGATGGTGGAGATGATCTCGGCGACTGTCATGGGGTCTGTGGTGGCAGGGCCGCAATTGTCGATGACGGGGGAGTTCCGTGTGAAGGAAGGGCAAGCCTTGATCGGAGAGAGTCGTGTCCCTGCTACGGGTCTGGCCGCGCTGGTGTCGGTCGAAGCAGGACGCCTCAAGGTGTCGAATCTGAGCGGACTCTATGGCACCATCCAGATGAAAGAGAGTAAGGCACTCGTTTCATTTTTAGAGGCGGGTCCCTGGCTTGAGATGGATATTACTGGGACAATGACCGCAGCAGACCTATTCCAGTTTCTTTCGAAGACTATCACGTCGGAACAGCTGTCGCGTCTGTTGGCCGACTCGCGTGAGGTCGAAGGCAATGCCACTCTCACGTTTCGTATGGTCGGCCCGCTTAATCAGCCTGGGGGCGTCACTTTTGCTGGCGGAGAGATCACAGTGCAGCAGCTTAGTCTAACCAATCCGTTGTTGCCCAAGCGGTTGACAGCGCTGCAGGGCCGGTTCGTGCTGTCGGATGGCGGGACTCAGTTTGATCAGGTGACGGGACAGCTGGGCGATCTAGCCTTGCAGATCAGTGGTGGCATCACGGGGGGCAAGAACAGCGCCTTTCAGGACTTCCTCGTTCGGGTCAATGGCGATGCGGACCATATGGTTAAGATGCTGCCCTCGCAAGGCGTTTCAACAGGGGTCGTCGAGGGTTTGGTCAACGGCGCTGTCGTGTTGACCGGGCCGACACTGTCCCCGCATATGCGGGGCGAGGTCGTCCTGACCGAATCAAAAGTGACGCTTCCCGGTCTGGTCGAAAAACCGATCGGTGCGCAGGCGACGTTGGAATTCGATGGGATATTTCCTCCCCAGGGCCCCGGGGTCTTGTTCGATCGACTTGAGCTGATCGTGCCACCAATCCGACTGCCAGTCAAAGGCAAAATACAGCTGGGCGAACGATTCTCCATCGATGCGGCGCTTTCGACCGGCACGCTGTCGTTGTCCCGCGTGCCGGAATGGATTGCAAAGGGAGGGTTTGAAGCTGGGAATATCGAATTGTCGCTCGACATGAAGGGAAAGGGTTTTGATTGGAAAACCTGGCGGACTACCGGGTGGCTTGCATTAACCAATGGCCTGATGAACGTCAGTGGGGTCGAGGGACCCATCCAGGATCTCTATCTGAGGGCCCACTTAGTGAAGAACGTAGCTGAGATCAAACGATTGTCGTTTCGCCTCCGCGACAGCGATGTCACCCTGGAAGGCACAATTCGCAACTGGGCAGTGAAACCCGTGATTACAACAAAGATAGAGTCCAATCAAATGGATCTCGACCTCCTAATCCCAAAAGGCGAACGGTCGCCCATTCGCGAGTTTCTGGAAACCCTTGCAGCCACGAGCAAGGTCCAGGCAACTGTGTCGATGGCGCGGGGTCATTACAAGCATATTAAATTCGGGAGCCTGTCCGCCCGCGTCATGATTCAAGACGGTGTGCTCGATCTGGATCGTGTATCCGGCCGATCCCCCAATGGAGAAGTGGCCGGTCGTGTCGTGGTGCAGCTGCCGCGCAAGCAACCGGCCGACGCTGAAATCTCGCTTCGGGCGACAGGTTTGCCGGTCGAAGATGTGCTGAAATTGTTCGGCCCGAAAGCGGGAATCGCGACAGGGGAAGCCCGGATAACAGGGACGATCCGGGGCCATGGGAGGAATCCCCACGGGCTATATCCTACGTTGAACGGCAAGGTTGATCTCCTCATTGAAGACGGGCGTATATTGAAATCGCAAGAACGGGCGATCTGGAAAATCATCAGCATTCTGAATTTGCCGGCTGTGTTACAGGGGAAGGTGGATCTGGAAAAAGAGGGACTGCCCTATGACAAGATTACCGCGACGATTCTTGTGCAAAACGGGCTCTTCGAGACTGAAAACCTGATCATCGATAGCCCGATCGTCAAGATTACGGCTGCCGGCAGTTACGATTTGCCGACGGATCAAGTCGACATGGTCTGGGCCGTGAGCCCGTTTGGATCCTATTCTCAATTCCTGAAGACGATTCCGCTCTTTGGACGGCTCTTTGCCGGTGATCGCAAAGGCATTGCCACGGCGCTGTTTGCTGTGAAGGGCTCGATAGAGGATCCGGACGTGACGTATCTGCCGATGAAGTCATTTGCCACCGGTGTGACGGGCCTGGCACAACTTGCATTCGACATCTTGAAGAACACGCTGATGTTACCGATCGACCTGATGACACCAGACGAAGTCAAGGATGAGAGGAAGGAATTGACTCCCGCGCCCGAACCGGTTCCCTCCACGCCTTGACCGACCCCCCACCCCATGCTAGATTCCCAACGGGTTCCCTATGGCGTCATCTACCGCTCGATCTCAATATGCCACGGTCTTCATCGCAGCCAGCGAGACCGACGCGAATCTATATTATGCGACGCGGTTTATTGCGCCTGACCCCTTTATCTATTTGGAGATTAAAGGGGAGCGGATTCTGGTGATGAGCGACCTCGAGATGGACCGGGCAAAGAGCCAATCGTCCGTCGATCGGGTACTCTCGTATTCGGAGGTCGAAGGGAGGGCAAAGACGCAGGGCATTGCCGAGCCAGGCACGGTCGAGGTCGTCCACATTTTGTTGCGGGAAGCCGGCATCACACAGATCCGAGTCCCTGCCAATTTTCCTTTCGGCCATGCCATCAAGTTCCAGTCCCTGGGATATCAGTTGCACCCGAAGAAGGAGCCCTTCTACGAACAACGTGTAGTCAAGACCGCCGAAGAAGTCCGCTGCATCGAGGCAGCTCAGCGTGCGACCGAACAGGCCGTCACAGCCGCCCATGACATGCTTCGTCGGGCCTCGATCAACGAGGGACAACTATGGTTCGAGGGCATACCGCTGACGTCGGAGCGAGTCAAGAAGCTAATCAATGTCAACTTAATGGAGTGCGACTGTGTCGCGCAACATACCATCGTCGCGGGAGGGGAGCAGGCCTGTGATCCACATAACGAAGGTAGTGGGCCGTTACCGGCTCATCGCAGCATTATCTTCGACGTGTTTCCCCGGTCCGCTACCAACCGGTATTTTGCCGACATGTCCAGGACCGTCGTCCGCGGGACCCCGAGTCCGGAATTGAAGCGGCTGTATAAGACCGTCCTGGATGCACAGGAAGAGGCCATCACAAAAATCAAAGATGGGGCAGATGGAAAAAGAATTCATCAGGGCATCTGCAGCCGGTTTGAAAAGGCGGGATATAAGACAGGGCTTGTCAATGGGCGCATGCAGGGCTACTTTCACGGGACCGGCCACGGGGTCGGACTCGACATCCATGAAATGCCGCGCATTAGCCGCACCGGATCGCTGCTCCAAGAAGGCCACGTTGTGACCGTCGAGCCGGGCCTGTATTATCCCGGACTCGGCGCAGTCCGTATCGAAGACATGGTGCTCGTCACCAAAGACGGATGTCGCAATCTGACGAACTCTCCGAAGACGTTCGAGCTGGGCTGATCAAGACGTAAGGCGTAAGGCGTAAAAAGCTTTCACACGTTTTACGCCTGACGTTTCACGTTTTACGCCTCACGTCCTCTATGCGCCTGACCTTCACCATCCAACGGTTCAATCCCGAAGTCGATTCGACCGGCCACCCTGAGGAGTTCCGGCTCGATGTCGGGCGCGGGATGACCGTCCTGGATGCCCTCATTCGGATCAAGAACGAATGCGACGGGGGCTTGGCCCTCCGCTACTCCTGCCGCTCCGCGATTTGCGGGTCTTGTGCGATGACAATCAACGGGAGCGAGAAATTGGCTTGCCGGACTTCCCTCCGCAATGAAGTGGAGCGGCATGGGCACATTAGAGTCGAGCCGCTCCGCAACTTGCCGGTGATCAAGGACCTGGTCGTGAATATGGCCTCGTTCTGGGAAAAGATTCACGGTGTCCATCCTTGGCTGGTATCGGCAGCTCGACCATCGCGTGAAGGCATGGCGGCCCGGAGGCAGGGACGGGCCGATCTGGGCAACCCGCAGTTTCACAATGTGGATGCCTGTATCATGTGTGGCGCATGCGTGGCCGCCTGTACCGTGCATGAAGTGTCAAAGGGGTTTGCAGGCCCCGCAGCCTTGGCGAAGGCAGATCGATTTCTCTCCGACCCGCGTGAGGCTCCATCGGCAACCCGCGCCAGGCTGTCGGCGCTTCAAGGCGAGCATGGAATCTGGGATTGCACGCGCTGCAACTTCTGCGTGGAGGTCTGCCCGAAAGACGTCAAACCGATGGAGGCGATTATCCGGCTGCGGCGGGCCTCGCTCCAACGAGGCTTGTCGATGACGGGCGGCGCGCGTCATGTCCTTGGCTTTACCGATCTGATCGAACAGCAAGGGCGTTTGAATGAAGCAATCATGCCACTGAAAGTGGTCGGGTTCTCACCCCGTGCCCTCTTGCACCTACTGCCGTTGGGCATCAAGATGTTGTTCAAAGGCAAAATCCCTTATCCCTTCGGTCACGCAGTTCCCGGGTTGAGTCATGTTCAGTCCCTGATCCGCCGAGCGCGATGCGGTATACCGCGAGTCTGACTCCCATGGCCTGGACCGTTCGATTTCTCGAGGATGTCGCCCTGGCCGATCTCGCCTTCGAAGCGATAGGAGAGTCGCTTGAGGATGTCTTTCGCGGTGCAACCCAGGCTCTCGTTGAGAGTATGGCAAATCCTGCCACTGTGCCGCGAATACGGCTTTTGCCAATCGCCAAGGTGGAACGGTATGCAGAAGGCCTTGTGGTGGTGCACCGGAAAGGGGCGACCAGGGCATTTGGGCCCGGGAGTCCGGAGCTGCCGGAAGTGTTTCGACAGACAGGGCAGCCGGTCATCTGTGGTGGCTCGACGATGCACGGCTCCGGGAGAACGATGTCCCGGGCGCAAGCCAAGCGAACCATCCGTGGAAGGGAGTTGCAGCAACAGATGCCACAGCGTGGCATCCTGGTCAAGGCCGTTTCGATGTCGGGTCTCGCCGAGGAGGCGGGACTGGCCTACAAGAACATCTCTGACGTCGTCGAATCGGTAGAGCGCGCCGGGATCACAAAAAAAGTATTGGAATTACGCCCAATAGGGAATATAAAGGGATAAATAGATCCTCCCTCCTTCGAGGTGCGGTGATGGACCTTCGGAAAAACCTCCGGTTTCATGTCCACTTTCGGAGTTCGTTTTCTTCCGTCGGCATGGTTGGTGGGGAAGGCGATATCGTTGATCTCTCCATCGGCGGTTGCCGCATTGAAAGCGCCGTTGACGTTCAGCCAGGGGTCTCCCTGGAGGTTCGAATCGTGACGACAGGTCAGGAATCCCCCATTCAGATTCAGCAAGCCATCGTCCGGTGGAAACGAGGACGGGAATTCGGCCTGGAGTTCGTGACGATGAATCCGGGCGAGTGGACTCGTCTGCAGCGCACAGTGGAACAGATCGAGATGGAGCCCTATGAACGGGACAATCAAGCAGCTAAATAGGTAAAGACGAAAACAGTGGTTGCATTGGAGGATCTTCGAGACTCTCTCACCAGGACACTGTCCCGTTTCCCCCCACGGTAGACCCATGAAATTTGCTCTCTATCCCGGCTGTGCGGCGCAAGGGGCGACGCCTGAGCTCTATCAATCGACGAGGGCGATTATTGGCCGACTGGGAATCGAAGTCGTCGAGCTTGCCTCCGCAGCCTGCTGCGGCGCCGGTGTCGTGACCGAAGCCAACCCAGATACGGCTCTGGCGCTCAACACCAGAACGTTCGCGCAAGCAGAGGCGCTCGGGCTGGATATTATGACGATCTGTGGCACCTGCCAGGGGGTGATGAGCGCAGCCAATCGTCGATTGAAGACTGAAGCAGAGACCCGAGACCGTATGAATGCCCTTCTTGCGCCGGAAGGGCTGACCTATCACGGTCACGTCCAAGTGAAACATCTCTTGTGGATAGTCGTTCGTGACATCGGGCTGGCTCGCCTGGGCGCCCTGGCTTCTGAGCCGATGAGCGACTTTCGGATCGCCCCCTTTTATGGTTGCTATATCCTGCGCCCTTCGTGGGAGCTAGGCTTTGACGATCCTGAAAACCCTCAATCTCTCGATCGAGTCATCAAGGCCGTCGGCGGCGAACCGGTGGCCTATGCCGGGCGAACCAAATGCTGCGGGTTCCCCATCATCCTTGAAAAGGAAGCCATCGCTGTCGCGATGGCAGGGGCACATATGAAGGAAGCGAAGGAGCAGGGGGCCGATTTTATGGTCACGCCCTGTCCTCTCTGTCACATGAGTCTGGATATTTATCAGGAACGGGCAGGCCGCGCGGTCAGCCGGGAACTCGACTTACCAATCCTGCATCTGCCGCAGTTACTTGGTCTGGCGATGGGGCTTCCGGCCAAGGATTTGGGGTTGTCGCATCATGTCATCTCAGTCGATTCCATTCTGGCGGCCCATAAGCATCGTCAAACGCCTTCGCAACCACTCTAATGGAGTTGAGGATGAACGTCGTACATCTATCTGATTATCAGCGGTTTAGCTCTGAGAAGATGAAGAAGAACAACATCTTTCAGACGCCACGATTCTTTTGTGACGTCTATTGCTTCGAGCCGGGGCAGGAACAGAAAGGCCATACCCACGGCGAGCAGGATAAGGTCTATCTCGTGCTTGAGGGGCGGGGTACGTTTCAGGTCGGTTCAGAGAAACAGGTTCTTGGTCCAGGGCAAGGGACCATGGCGCCAGCCGGAGAAGAACATGGTGTGAAGAACCACACAGACCAGCGCCTGAAAGTCCTCGTGTTCGTCGCGCCGAATCCATCTTAAAGATGGGAGTGGGGTGGGGGCTGATCGATCTTCTGTGCTCGCGCAACGCGCGGTCGTGGACTCCCCTCGTTGGACGCGCGCAGTGGAAGATCAATCAGCCCCACCCCTGAAGATAGCGAGCGAGTTTCGAAGGATGGGGAGGAGCGGCCAGGTGCCCTTCTTGCTCGCGGAACGCGCCTGGGTTTGTCTATCTGGTGGGCTGGTCTTCTGGTCTGTCTGGTTTTTCGGATGAATTTCAGGTTCGACCAACCAGATTGACGAGATAGACCAGATGAACCAGCATTCGTTGGACACGCGCAGTGAGAGACCATCTAGGGAGCCCTCTTCTGAGGCGATGGGAAACTATCTGGCACTATCCATTCAGTTCTGCCCCTCACTCTGTTCATATGGGTAGCCCGTTCGGACAGCAAAGAAGACCAGATCAACCCCTCCAGTTATACGTCATAGTCCCTGCCGCTCTCATATGAGACCTCAGTCATCTGCTCATTATTGCAGCATTTGACAGGCACCTCTCACGCATAATGCTTCCATTTTGTTTTCTGTATGTTGATGTTATAGAAAGGACAGAGTGTCTACTTTCATCCTCGCGGTGGATTGAGCGTAGCGGAGAGGAAATATGAGCGCTCTGGTACCTCGCGAACGAATTGAACAGACAATCCTTCTGATCCGTGGCCATAACGTGATGCTGGATAGCGATTTGGCTCAGCTCTACGGCGTCACAGTGGGAAGATTGAACGAAGCCGTCAAAAGAAACGAGGATCGTTTTCCCGGTGATTTCATGTTCCAGTTAACAAAAGCGGAGTTTGAAAACTTGAAATCGCAAATTGCGATATCAAGTTCGAAGTGGGGTGGCAGAAGGCATGCGCCCTATGCCTTTACCGAGCAGGGTGTCGCAATGTTGTCCAGCGTGTTGCATAGCAAGCGCGCCATCGAAGTGAACATCGCCATCATGCGCACCTTTGTTCGTCTGCGTGAGATGATTAGTTCGAACAAAGTTCTTGCCCGACGCCTCACAGATCTGGAGAAGAAGTATGACGGCCAGTTTCGTGTCGTCTTCGAAGCCATTCGTGAATTGATGGCGGAGCCGACACCAAAATCCCGCCGCATCGGATTCAAGACTTGAGGGAACAGGGAAGAGCAGGCTAGGGTGGGCGCGGTGAGGGAGAGTCTGTCCGCTCTCGTGCGAGCGTGCAGGGTATTAAGAAACGAGCTCAGTAGCTTTCATCTGAAAATTCAGAATCTCCCTGTTTTCTCCTCCCGCGCACCACGAAATGGGGCCTGATAACCGTTCCATTTCTACGGGACTTTTTTCTGAAGATTGAAGGTTGTTTTACCGCATTCGCATCGAATCGATTCAGGAGTTTCGCGGTCAGGTGACACGCGGAGGTACTCGTCACAATCTGAACAAGTGAATGCACTGAGTAGCTGGCGGACCGCTTCTACTACGGGCTCGAAGTCTTTCTTGCACAGATTGTCCCAAGAATTGTAATGCACTGCCACGTTTACCTGCCATTGCTCAGCGTTCGAGCTTGTGGCGAGTTTGATAAATTTGGTATCGCGTGCGGCAAGTTGGTCTACAAGCTCCTGTTGGTTCCATGAGTTTGCCGACTCCTTCATACGCGCAAAGAGTGTACGCATGCGTTTGATCGCTGCGGGTAGAAGCTCGCCGAGCTGATACTGAGCATCGCCACGGAACTCAACGGGCGCGCGCAGTCTGTGACACAATTCAGCTGATTCGTATTCAAGATAGTGCCTCAGGAGAGATGCCGCACCTCGTACGTCATTATTATTGAGGTAGTCCTCGATCTCTTTCCATACGTCTCGCGCGTCCCATCTAGTTGGTCCCTGATCTACGCTCCAATTTCTGAATTGTAGTGCTGACCGTCCATCAATGATTCCCTCCGTCTTCATGTGGCGCAACCAGATTGGGTCATGCGTTGTCATGATGAACTGTGTGTTCGGGAACTCCTTCTTCAGGAGGGCACAGACTTCACGTCGGTGACCTGCATCCACGGACATTAGAATGTCGTCGAGCACGGCAAGAGTGAACCCGGTACCTTGGAGGTGTCTCATCAACGCGAGATATAAGCACAAGCCCATACTGTCTTGGTGACCCTCACTATGATAAGCGCCTGGCGGGAAGAAACCACGGCCGTAGAAGTCCACACCGAAACCAAGCTTTCCCATAGATGGGACGAGTTGAGCGTTGAACGTGTTTTCATCTTCGCGGTTGACATAACGATAAAGTGAGGCAAAATCTTTCTCGACAGCCTCATAGATTCCCGCAAGTACCTTGTCACTCGTGGTAGCGTATATGTCAGACACCTGCCGTGCCCTCTGAGCTTGTTCTGTCGCGGCCTTATTCTTTCGCGTTGCATCACGCCAGAATTCAAGCCGCTCTTGCGCGACCGAAAGCCAGTCTCTAGCGGCGTCTTGCTTAGTCGGCTCAGGTAGGGCAGCGACTACTTGGTCGAGTCTATCGATGGCTTCGAAAGCCCCCGTGGGCACCATCAACATACTATTCAGAGCCGTAATCGTTTCATTCACTGGCAGGAAGGATGTCAACTTATCGATGGCAGTTCTGCAACTTGTTCCATAGGAGATGACTTCTTCAATGACCACTGGCGGTGTCGCAGTGGCGGCGTGTCCAGTCAAGTTGTTCATGGCAGAATGAGCTTTCCGAAGGGATGTGATCAGAGGGGCGATCATCTTCTCGATTTTCTTGCGTTTGTCAGATATCGCTCTCAAATGATCTAGCTTGGCTTGAATGTGCTTCTTGAGATCGACGAGATCCCATGCGATATCGCAGAACGGACACGCTGCAGCTTCAATCATCTCCATCCCGATTACATAGAAACTCTCTCTTTCCACACTCGCTGAGATGGCTGGATCGCTGGCAAGAGCGTTAAGCGCATCCAGTGCTTGAGCGGCACTTGCAGTAGTTGAAGCGCTTGTAATCTCAGTGAGAGTCTGGCGGGCGGCTCCAATATCAGCGAGGGCTTGAGCCTTGGGAATATGTTGGGGTTGTGCCAAGCTTGGCGTTGCCATTCCGTCCTTGAGAGATGTTGAGTCAGTCAGGTCTACAAGCGCGGGGAGCCCAATAATAGTGCGTTGTGTGTTCGCCTCGGCAAGCAATCGCTCCGTTTTCACGTCGGATATACCTGTTGCACGCAATAGGTTTTCTCGGGCTTGAGTGACTGCCGTGGCGAGAGGAGCTAACTGCTTCTCGCAACTATTTGCGACCTTTTGTAAAACTACTCGGACTCGCTCAACTTGATCGAGATGGAGGAGCGCCTGGACCTCCTCAGCGCGTTTGCCGGGAGTCGCTAACACATATCGAATTATCTCACGGCGGGAAAGCGCGATCTCGGGATGAGACTTCACTTGATCGAGTATTTCGATTACATCGGCATCGTTTGGCGTCACTTGTGCAACAGCTGGATTCTTCAGACTTCGCTCGACAGTGACTGTCTTATTCAGCTTGGGGATTGTAACCTTGACCGTAACACGTGCCTTGTCTGGGTTGTCCCGCATGTCTACGTGGGGTGCGTGTTGCTTGAGGGAGACTTCGCCTTTCCCCTCCCCGGAAAGACGCGATACGTTTCCAGTCAGGGCGAATTCAAGAGCATCAACCACGCCACTCTTGCCCGTACCGTTGGGGCCACAGATGGCAAAATTTTTCTGCTTAAATTCCAGGGTTAGTTCGCGGATACCGCGAAACTCTTTGATTGTTATGGAATCCACCAGTATCAAGGCAATGTCTCCTGTCCAAGGACGGCTACCTTCAGTGCATGTTCGGTAAGGACGCGATCTTCCATTAGAGTTTTGCGAAGCCGTGTGACCAATTCGGTCGAAACGTTGGCTTTCTCAAGGGCATATAGAAATTCCTCGAAAACCTGCGTGGGAACATCTGAGGATTTTTCTTCTGCGGGTGATTTAATCATCGGAGTCACAAGTAATGCGGATACTCTCACACAAGCAAGGTTCCGCCGTGCCATGAATGTATGCCCACAGCTGTAAATGGGTCAATCCACATGGACTCTTTTTCGGTATTTGAAACATTCGAGTGTTGCCCTTTGTGCTACCAGTTCGATATGTCCGGCCTGCGCGAGTAGTCCTATCTACCTTCGCTCAGTCATTAAACCTCCGTCTCCGAGTCAGTCTTGGGAATGTCGAGCAATGGGAGGCCCAGGCCCTCAATTTCCTGAATCGTTTTTCCCGCAATGCCTTGTAGATCTCCATACATTCCAGCCGTTGCCTGCATGACCCGCTCGATCTGTTCCTCTCGCTTTGCCCATTGCTTCGTGATGGCCTTTTTCTCCCTGTCGAGATCTTCCTGCATGGAAGAGAACGCCTCGACGATGGCTTCGACCCGATGGCGGAACCGTGGGCCGGTGAGGTACTGATAGACCATTTCCGTCTTGGTCTGTTGTCCTTCCAATGCTTGCCGAGCTGAGGCAATTTCGATTAAGGAGTGGCGCAATGCGACTGCGACGGAGAGCATGGATCGTGAATGTGTGACCCAGACTCCTTCGACCAGATCAAAGGACTCGATGCCCTTCGGAAGGGTCTGGCTGACGATTACAGAGATGTCTGCCTTGGCGGTCCGCTGGTCGTCGCGAAGTTTGGCCAGCCAGCCGTCGCTCCAATTCTTGGTGCGCTTGGATTCCCATAAGATGGTTCCACAGGGCTGACCGAGCAGGCCTATGACCCTCTGTAGGGCATCTCCGCCGAATTCGCCTTTGGGGACAGGCTCGATGGTGTCTTTTGGGAACTTTGCTCTGAGCATGGCTTCCAGTTCTAGTTCCTGGACTTCACCTTGGAGTTGCTGCGATCCCTGTTCAGCCCTGCGCTTGAGTTCTTCGATTTGGGTCTGCATGGAAGCGATGGTTTGCTCCTTCTCCATCACCTTGAGCTTCAGACCGTCCTCCGCTTCTTTCTTGGCCTGCTCGCGAGTGGCGGAAAGCCCATCCTGCACTCGCTTTTCGACCGTGAGTTCTAGCTCCCGTTTGGCATCGTCCAGTTCACGCTTTTGCCTGATAAGATCGGCCTGTGCCTTTTGAGCCTCGGCGAGTTTGACTTCGCGTTGATTGAGGACGTCCTGCAGTTCGGTGAGCTCTCTCGTTTTCTGGTCAATATCCGTTTGCAGGGCGAGTTTGGCCTTCTTGGATTCCTCTGAGACGATCCTTGCGCGTTCAAGCAGCAGCTTCTCGGCCACCTGAGCGTCGATCGCTTGTGTGGCTTTTGAGACAGCTGCTTCTCGCTCACGCAGCGACTCTTCTTTCTTGGCAATGTCCGTGTCTTTCTGCGCTAGCCGTCTCTCGTAGTCGCGCCGGGTTGACTCGATCAATGGAGCGGCAAGGGATTCTGTCAGCTTGATCTCAGTCTTGCAGGTCGGGCAGATAATGGTGGGCTCTGACATAGAAAGTTCCCGGTAAGGCTAGTGCATCTATCGGGTCAATTCCTACGCTCAACAGCCGGAGAAATCAACCGTGCAGAAGGGGATAGTGATGTCAGGAAGGCTAAATGTTCACTCGAAACGTACGGAAGAACCAGGCGGACCAGAAAGACTCGCCAGTCAGACAGACGAACCCGGGCGCGTTGTGCGAGTACTAAGAATTGTCAGGCCACTCATCATTTTTCATTCTCCCCTCAAACATATTAGAGGGGAGTGGTCAGATTGTCCTCTACTGCGCGCATCGAGCGACCACTGCTTCACCGTGGGGCTCTGCGAGCAAAAAGGACTGTGTGACCGCTCCCCTCATGCTCTTGCTTTGATTGAATTACGAGGGTTTGCTTGACTTGTCCCGTCGTCGCTGATGTCTTCATCGATAGTTGAAGGCTTCAGCGTGGATTATGATCGGAGCGGGACCATTCGGCTCTCTTCTAAATCTTGGAGGTCTGACCAGGCGGTGAGGTCGGTGCGAGATGGATCGACGGCGTCGAGATACTTCTTGAATCGAGCCATGCTCTCAGGAGAGCTTGGCCCACGACTCAGCATCATCTGGTTCCATACTTCCATTTCGGCCGGAGGATGTGCCTTCGCCGCCTGACTGAACCATTTTGCTACTGCTTCGTCTGTTGGATTGGCTTTGACGGCTGCGGTGAACTGATCGGCTGTTATGCCTGCGAATTCCATGAGTCGTTCGTCCATTGGGCAGGGGTAGATGTATTCGCCCTCGGTGCCGGCCAGGACGGCGCGGCATTTGTCGATCATGCGCGCGAGATGGACGTAACCTTCCATCTTCGCGCGCATGCTGCGAGGAAAGCCGGTACGCAAGTCCATCGCTAGATTAGCTTGTGGTTCGTGAACGTCAGATTCTTCACAACCACTTCGCCGTTTTCGTAAGTAATGATCCTGCGGGTGGCGGGCAAATCCGATGATCCGATGCGCACATGGCTGTCGGTAAAGCTTTCCACATTGTTCAGTTTCTTGTCGGTCGGCGAATAGTAGTACACGCTGTACTTCGTCGTCAGATGTTTCTGGTCCTGGGTCACCGCGCTCTCTTCCACATTGATCGTAAAGGCAAAAGGCGTCATGCCCGGGTGCGCCATCGTGCGATTGATCTGGGTGATGCGTTGGTCTTTGACGCGATAAAACGAATTCGACCCGTGAATGATGAGTTTTGTGCCGAAGGGGTGCCCGTCCTCTTCCATGGTGAGGGAGTATTTGCCGTCCGATTCCTCGAAGGTCCTTGGGCCGCGATGCACCGCGATCATTCCGAGCTGTTCCTGCGCCCACTTCTGCACCTCTGCATCGCCCAGTTGAACTGATACCTCACGAGGGCCCTTCACCATGACTGGTCCGCTGGTTTCTTTTCCGTTTACATTCACTGTCAGATCGGCGGTGAACCCCTTAAAGTCCTTCTGCCACCGCGCAGTCTTTTCGAAGGCTTGCCGGAGAATGTCTCGTGCCGTTGGATCGTCGGTAACCGCGGGCGCTCCCTCTTTCCGTTGATGCTGTTCCATATTGATATCTCCTTGGTGAATCGGATAGGGCTTGCATTATACGCAAGGAGTGGAATGTGGCACAAGCGCACTCCGTGGCGAGACTCACGCTCGTTCAGGTCCCGCTGAGTATTGCAGGGGCTGCGTTGCGGGGGTTAGGTAGGCGGCTTGACTTTGTCCGTGATCCGCCGCCAGTATGCATTTTTGGAAGGGATCAATACATGTGGAACCGCAACTTCATGTTCAGGTCCACTGAGGCCACTCCGCTCAAAGAATCAGAAAACGAGTTGTTTCACGAGACAGATCCTGCCATGGATAGTTCCGGACTCCAATTAGAGCGGTTTTTATCGGTCTGGATTCAGGGCGAGGGCGAGGGGGACATGCCTACGGCTTTCACGAGTATGTATGTCCGCACGGCGATGTTGGATTTCCAGAAACGGGTTGGATTTCTCCAGCCCCTGCAAGGCCGCTCACACCAAATTAAACAGCTGCTCACGCCGGGCCAAAAACAGTTTCTCCAGCAGTGGCTCGCCACAAGTGCGCCCCAGGCTTGGGAAGGCACGGATGACCATTTCAAGATGCTGTTCGAATGCGAATGACTCCGGTCTGCCCTCGATGAGAATTGTCACGTCCAACCTTTTCGTACGGGCTTTGTGTCTTGTCATGCTGATAGCTGCGTGTCCAGTCGGGGCCGGCTGGAGCGCGACGGTGGAAGTCTATTATGGGCCGGACGACGCGCCGTTGGATCGTCTGACGGCACTCTACCGGCGGGCGACACGCTATCTCTATGTGGCGGTGTATGGGTTGACCTCTCCCCGTGCAGTGGCGGCAATGGTTGCAGCAAAGAAACGGGGAGTCGATGTGCGAATGATCACCGATCGCCAGCGCACAGAAGATGTCAAACAGCGCACAGCACTCACCACGCTGCATCTGGCGGGAATTCCTATTCTCGTAAACGAGCACGATGGGCTCATGCATCTGAAGCAGGTTGTGATCGATGACGAAGTGAACACGACGGGGTCGATGAACCACACGACGAGCGGCAATAGTTATAACGATGAACGGCTCGATGTCATTACCGACCCTGCTATTACGGTCAGGGCCCGGGAGAAGTTCCTGGCAATGTGGAACGATCACACGAGATTTAAAGAATGGAAATGAGTAAGAAGGTTGAGGCTAAGGTTAAGGTTAAGGTCGAGAAAGAGGAGAGTTCTGCTAACTCTCTTGTACCTTCAGGCTCAACCTCGACCTCAACCTAAACCTTTCTGTATGAGGAGCGATGACTGAGGAGACTGATGTTGCAGTCGTAGGGGCGGGAGGAGGCGGCGCCGTCTTGGCCCTGGCGCTGGCTAAACAAGGGGTCAGCACCATGGTGTTGGACCAGGCTGTCGGACCGCCGAAGGGCCTGCGGGGAGAGATTCTCCAACCTAACGGGCAGCAGATACTCGACCGTTTAGGCGTCTTGCCATCATTGCCGACCGATGCCACGAGATCCGTACGGCACTTCCATTTTTGTCGAGCAGGGGGGACACGCCTCTGCAGTATCGACTATGGTGATCTCCCGGCGCCGTACAACCGTGCCATCGTGACGCTTCCGAATGTGGCTCACCATGCCATTGTTGCGGCGGTGCAGCAGCAAAAGAGCGTCACGCTCCGTTATGGAACATCATTTACAGGGCTCGTGCGGGAGGGCCCTCGCGTAGTCGGGCTGTCTACGACAGGGCCCGACAGTATACGCACGATCCGTGCGAAGATCGTCGTCGGCGCCGATGGAGCATTTTCAAAGGTTCGCGAGGCACTGAAAATCCCGGCGGATCTGTATCTGTACCCGGATGGCTATCTCATTGCCATTCTCGAGTCGGAGGACCCGGTCTCGGAAGCATTCTACTACATCGGGGAGAGAACGATCTTAGGACTCTTCCCGGCGACAGGAAACAAGGTCTATATTTTCTACATGATTCCCAAGGATTCGATGGAGGCGGTGAAGCAACGGGGGATCCCTGCATTACAGCAGGCATGGAGCCAGATCGCGCCGCAGTTTGCAGGGCTATTTCGCCACCTGAACGATTGGACGCAGACCGCCTATATGCCGACAGGGCGGGTGCGTACGCCAACATGGGTCGCAGATGGCGCCGTGCTGATTGGTGATGCCGCCCATGCGATGAATCCCCATGCGTCACAGGGGCGTATGCAGGCGATGGTGGATGCCATGGCACTATCCGATTTGTTGCCGGGCTGTCTCGTTGACAGAGACTATTCAGCAGCCAGGCTGAGCCAGTTTGAACGAGCGAGGCGGCCCCAAGTGACGATGCTGCAGCGATTGGCTGATCAACAGGTATTTTATTGGAATACGGCAAATCCCGTTGTGGCCTTTTTGCGTGATCGCGTATTTCAAACTCTGGATCGAAATGCGCGGCTGCGCTATCAGGTTCTGTCGACCACGGCAGGGCTACGAACCGTACCGCCTTTTAATATGATCGATCGCGTGATCGCTGCGGGGTTTCTTCCCGATGTGCGTTCGAATGAGCGATCTCCACATCCGATGTCGTTGTGAAGAACCATTGGAATGGCTGAACGTCTGATCGAGGGGTTGCCCGACGACACACAGAAGCTGCTGCAGACCTACGTGAAGGGGGTCAAAGGCCAGTTCGGGGAGTTGTTGGAAGGTGTATTACTCTATGGCAGTGCTATCCGGGGTGAATTTCTCCCAGGGCGATCCAATTTGAATATCCTCCTTCTGGTATCGTCATATGACAGCGCAGTCCTTAAACAGTACAGCACGTTGCATCGTCAGTGGAGCAAGGAACAGATTGTGGCTCCCCTTTTTCTGACGGAAGAGGAGCTGCGCATATCTGCAGAGGTATTTCCCCTTGAGTTTATAGAAATTCAGGAACAGCATCGCGTCTTAGCCGGGCGTGATCCCTTCATTGGATTCCACGTGAAGACCGATCGGCTGAAAGAGGCCGTGGTCCAGGGTTTCATGAGCCATCTCTTGCGTCTACGCCAGCGGTATGTCGAAGGGAACGGGACTGACGAGGCGACGGCAATTTTACTGCCCCTCTCGATCACGTCACTTCTTCCACTGCTGCGCGGCGTGCAGCGTCTTCTCGATCGACCGGCCCTCTTTCTCTCAGAGGCAGTTATCAAGGACGTCGCTGAGCAGTTGAAGCTGGATCTGCAGGGATTGCAGGATATCCTATTGCTCAAACGCGGCCAGATATCTCCGGGCCACCATGAAATGCCTCGGCTCTTTGACCGGTATCTACAGACCACGACGTTGCTGACTCGCGCAGTCGCGCAACTATCGCAGCTGTGACAGCGATGACAAAGTTCAATGCTATGGCTGTGGTACTTTTCCTTATTCTGTTCCAGGGCGTAGCCCATGCGGTGTCCTACGAACGGCCCGCGATTCCGTTGCCTGAACCACGGGGGTATGTGAGCGATCACGCAGGGGCCATCGATGGGGATTGGAAAGAGCGCATTCGTTCCGTCTGTCAGGATCTTGAACGAAAGACCGGCGTCGAGATGGTGGTGGTCACGGTGCCGAGTATCAAGCCATTCCGGTCGGCCAATGAGTATGCGACGGCAATATATGAAAAGTGGGGGATCGGATCGACACAACAAGAACATGGCATGCTGGTGCTGGTTGCGGTGCAGGAACGACAGGCTGCGATCACGCTGGGAAGGCAGATGTTGCCGGTGATTACTCCCACGGTGATGAATCAAGTCGGGCGCGAGTCCTTACAGCCGTCGATTGAGTTGGGACATTTCGGCGAAGGGCTCTATCGCACCGTGGTGGCTCTCGCCTCTCCCGCGCAGGATGTGCGTGTCGGCGACATCTCGAAGGGCCATTCGAAAGGTTTGGGGTTCTGGCTTGCCCTGTTTACCGCTGTCGGGGGATTCTCATTTTTCTGGTGGATTAGCAGACCGGACCTCCGGCATCCCTACAAACGAATTCAAAAGGGTGAGTATTGGGGGACTGGCCAGGGCGGCTTCGGTGGGAACTTCGGAGGCTTCGGAGGCGGGACGAACGGGGACGGGTGGAGGTAGGGGGATAAGGGAGAAGCGGCCAGGTGCCCTTCTTGCTCGCAGAACGCGCACGGTGAAACTGTGCTCGTCCGATGCGCGCAGTAAAGGGCAATCTGACCACTCCCCCGGGTTCGTCTGTCTGACTGGCGAGTCTTTCTGGTCCGCCTGGTTCTTCCGTATGAGTTTCCGGCCCGATCAACCAGACAAACCAGATAGACAAGATAGACCAGATGAACCGGCATTCGTTGGACGCGCGCAGTGGAAGATCAATCAGCCCCCATTCCTGAAAGATCACAAGCGAGCGTGTAGGAGAACGGTTCCTGGAACCTTTCTCAGCGCCAACCGGCGCAAGTAAACAACCGCCAGCACTGTTACCTTCAATCCAGTTGTACGACTGTGACAATAATACTCGGGATTGTAGGTTCACCATCCGGTGCGATCGCCTCGAGCCCCATGCCTTCCTCGATTGTCTCCGCTGCCATCACGATATTCAGTGTGTCGCCTCTATTGAGAGGCAACACAGAATTCATGATGGCAACAGTCTTTTCCTCGGGATCGATTAGGACAGCCCGTATGTTCGAATTCGGTACATCGATGTTATTCACCCTCAGCCAAAGATCGATCCACCGGGGAGTGGCACCCCTCACCTTACCGACCTGCGGACCTGCGATGATAAGGTACATGCCTGACTGTTTAATGATGATATCGCCTTTGTTGAAATCTATCGTGTGGACTCCTCCGCCAGCATCTGCTTGCGCATCCAGTTGAACCTCGACAGGTTTCAATGTCGAAATTCTTTGAGTTTTATTGGATGAAAATTGACCGAATGCCTTTCGATAATCACGACCGCTTAGATTTCGCTCGTTGTCATCACGTGGTGCCATTTAGTGTTTCACCTCCTCTGCCAGATCAGGTTCAGACTCAACGGGAGAATTTCCATATGGTTCTTCAACAATGTCTTTGAACGAACGAGTCTCACGGGAATAGGTTTGAAGCAACTCGATCAAATAATTGACCTTCATTCTGCACACATCATATTTCGGGAACTCCATCGTACCGTCCGCATTTTGCTCAACAGATATTTCGCCAAGATAGTTACACACCCCATCCACTCTATTCACCATGTCAGGGTCGAGCACGTCATTTGCGGCAGTGAGGAGACTCCGCACTGATTGCAACACACGCCCCAACTTGGCTTCATCTCTCCTGAGCTCAGAGAGTGTCACAGACCGCATCCACAGTGGTTTCTCATCATCTGGTAACCCTACTGTTAGGTTATAGTGAGCGAGGGATCGTTTCGTGACGCTCATCGTGAAAAGGGTGAGCTGAAAGAGCTGCTTCAGATGCTGGGCCGCATAATCCATCCGTCTATTCCTCAGGGCTTCCTGAGATGCGATGATCTGGTCTAGTCGTTTCTGATTTCGATTTGACAAATAGTGAAAGAGTATCGCCAGGAGAACGGCTATAACTACATCCACAATCAGGAAAAGAGTCGGCGAGAGATCACACTGCCGGCTGTAGTCAAATCGTCCACAGCTAGGATCATCCGGCCCAGAACCGAACACGAGGTAGGGAACGAAGGTGCCTGTTACAAATCCTGCAAAAACAACCGCTGCTATAGCTTTTTGTGTCCTACATAACGCCAAGATAGGCATGGACATGAGTGTGTGAACTGCCATGATCTATTCCCGAGCATTGAAGGCGAATTTCGGGAACAGTATTCTTAATTTATTTGGAAAGCAACTATCGGGTGGGGGCGCAGTTGCGCGCATCGGACGAGAATTTTCTATAATGCTCCCTCCAAGCTTGCTCGTTTGTCTTCTTGGAAGGGCACCCATGTTGGTCTACGTGCGGCCGTTGAACGAGGCGGAACTTGAGTTTTCACCTGCATCCAGCGAGGCGGCTGGTGTGGTTTCCACTGCGCGCGTCCAACGAGGGCCTTCTGATTCTTCGACTCTCCCAGAAGGAGTAGGCAGATTGTTCTTCACTGCGCGCATCGAGCGACAGAACTGTTCCCTCCAAGCTTGCTCGCTTGCCCTTGTCTGGAACGGTACCCGTGTCAGGCCTGACTGCGGCCGTCGAACGAGCACATTCCGATCGTGCGCGTTCCGGGAGCAAACGGTCGACACGGGTACCGTTCCGCCCGTTTATCGTGGGGGCTCTGCGAGCAAGAAGAACGGTCTGCCTACTCCTTCGCATCATTCTGAGGCCGCGCGTTGCGCGAGCACAGAAGATGATCAGGCCCCATCCCTTCCTACTGCTGAATCGCTGAGAGCAGCCATTTCCCATCTGGGGATCGCATGAAGGTCCAGGCTTCGCCGGATTCGGTCGGCTTCTCCTCGCTGCCTTCGACAATATAGCCTGGTTCACCGCGCTGCTTCGTCAGGGATACGTTATAGTCGCGGGCACTCCAGCGAAGTCCCGCTGTCACGTACTGCGTTGCCTGTTCAGTCCAGGCTTCCAGGATCTCCGCACGGAGGAGCACGACATCCTCCACATGGTTCCGGATGTCTTGACTGGTATTATCGGCCAGGGCGGCGCTGAAATAGTTCAGCATCTCCGGCGTGACGAACTGCCGCAATTCGGTCAGGTCCTGTGTGCTCCAGGCCCGTTGAACGTCGGTCAGGAGTTGTTGGAAGGCTGCTTTATCAATGGAAGTGATGCTATCGGCTGACAGTTTCTGCCTGGTGGTACCGGACCGCCTTGCCGGCAGATTGTCGATGGATGGGTCGCGACCTGTAATCCCGGAAAAGTCTGGGAGGGAAGGTCGTTGTATTTTGAGGAAATAAACCAGTGCCGCAACTCCCAGAAGCAGGAGGATCAGAAGGATTCCGGCAGAGCTGGAACTCTCGGGGGTAGTGGGAGCGGTGGGGGCGGTGGTGGTTTCGGGAACAGCCGTATCGGCATCCGTAGTCTGAGCGTAGCAGCTTGTCGTTCCGAAGAACATGTGGCCAATCCATGATCCACCGGGATAGCCTAAGGTAAATCTCCCGCTCGCTTCTGCGAAGAATGAGGTAGGGGGTCCAATCAGAGTTACCGCAATGAATGTGGCAACGAGCGTTGTTCTGTTCAAACCAGTTCCTTCTTGTCACTGTCAGGGGCTAACACATTCTTTCACATCCTAGCAGTAATGAGATCTGAAAGCATAAAGTATGGGATTGCCGCCAGTGATTGACTCTCTCCTCCCCAGAGTCTAGCCTAGCGTAACATCTTGATCGGCGATGGTTCTGCGCCGGCATTCTCCTTATTGTCGATTGTTGAGTCAGATGCCCAGGTCCTAGGCCTATCTGCTTGAGGCTGAGAAAGGACAGAATGCTCAGAAGGGTTCAAGCACTCGCTCTCGTGTTGGTCTTCGTAGGACTTGTCATTTGGATTTCTCCCTCCTTCGCCCAGGGCCATGAATCTCCGTCAGTATTGTCTATCGCGGCAGGGGGAGGGCACACTTGTGCTGTACTCAGCAATGGCACAATCCGTTGTTGGGGGAACAATCGCGATGGTCGTCTAGGAAATGGTAAGAGTACGGAAGACTATGGAAGAACGGTAGCGGTAGCCGGGATTGATGCGGCTCGCCATGTCGCCGTGGGGCTGAATTTTTCCTGCGCGAGTCTGGCTGATGGAACAGTCCGTTGTTGGGGAGGCAATCAATATGGCCAGCTTGGTGATGGCAGCGCCACAGCGGCGTTAACCCCTGTCCTGGTTAAGGATTTTCATTCCGCTACAGAGGTAACTGCGGGATTCTTTCACGCTTGTGCGCTTAACAAGGCCGGTTCGATTGGCTGTTGGGGCCGCAATGACCGGGGCCAGTTAGGGGACGGAACTCAGATCGACTCCTCAGTCCCAGTTCCGGTGAAAGGAGTAACGACGGCCATCGCTCTGAGTGCCGGGCTTAGCCATACCTGCGCGGTTCTCAAGGCTGGAACCGTTCGCTGTTGGGGAAGTAACCAATGGGGGGAATTGGGAAACGGCACAAAGACAGATTCATCAACACCGGTAGAGGTGGCAGAGACCCAGTCGGTTGTGGCAATCGGTATGGGGAACAATTTTAGTTGTGCGGTGGTCGTCAATGGGAAGGTAAAGTGTTGGGGCGACAATAGGAAAGGCCAGCTAGGGAATGGAACCAGTAAGGAGGCGTTAGTTCCGGTGGAAACCAAAGGTATCACTTCCGCGATAAAAGTTGATGGAGGGTCTCTTCATGCCTGCGCGTTGTTGCGACAGGGTACAGTCAATTGCTGGGGATTGAACCAAACAGGGCAACTAGGATACACGGCCCAGGATGATCCAGCTAGCCCGGCCCATCAACAGGGTATTTCCACACCCGATGAGGTCATTACTTTACGATCCGCCCGTGATGTCGCTGTCGGGCTTTTGCATAACTGTTCGCTTGAAGAGCAGAGAGTCGTGAAATGCTGGGGAGCGAATACCAACGGTGGGTATTTTACGACACGGGTCGCCGCCTCAACAATTACACCGATTGAGATCAAGGTAGGTCCGTGATCACGTATTGAGCGGGACTAGCACGACAAGCGAGAAAAGCACGTAGGAACTCGCACCTCGGCGCGGGAATGATTACATGTTTCGCGCGGTCTGAACACACCCCGGCGTATGAAATAGACTAAAAACTCCCTGCCTGGACGACATCGTCGAGGCTGTTGATGTCGAGCCAGTGACCGGCGGTATAGAGCACTCGCACAGGATACCGCCGTCTCAAGAGTTCCTGGAGTAGCTGGGAGATGTTGGCCTTACGGTTGGCAGGGTTGCGCAGGAGTTCCACGATGATGTCGGTGATGAGTTTGGTTGCGCCTGCTGAGACTTTGAGGAATCCCATACAGACCCCGTGGATGCATGCTTGGGGGATGTTGTCCCCTATCTGCTTGAGATAGATCTTGGCATTGAAGGCCCTTCTCGAATTGGGAATGGTGCACTCGGTGAATCCGCCAAGGCGAGCATAACTGGTCTGCTCTTGCCAGTTACTGTCGACAAAAATGACATAATCATCGTTCTCCTGACAGAGCGACTGGGGAATATATTTGTTGAAGAGCACGTCGCCATAGGAAACGATCGTACTGCGTGCAGGACCCTTTAAGGATTGGAGGGCTTTGAGCAGGGAATCCAGTTCGCCGGTATCAGCAAAGTCGTCGTTGTCGACATAGGTCAGGTTGGGCAGATTGACGGTTTCTTTCTTATAGCCCCTGACCACCACGATATCCTTGATTCCCACTGCATTGTAGGCGTCCACGATATGGGAGAGGATCGGTCTCCCCTGAATGGCGACCATCGTCTTGGGCTGATGTTCGGTGAGTTCTCCCAATTCCTGGCCGCGGGATGCAGCCAGTACAATAGCAGAGGTGTCCTCGACTCCTTTGGGAAGATACCGGTCTTCAGCTTCCTGTAGTTCAGCGGCGTTTTGTAGGCGGAAGATTTCGGAAACCGGTGCAACTTTGTCTTCAATGGAGAGCAGGTGTTCCTGTTCCTTGAGGGTCCGCGCGGTTTTCTGCATGGCAGCTACGGCGGCCCGTAACATATGATTCGCCCAAATCACCATGGAAAATCCATGCTGCCGAAACACATCTGTGGGGGTGGCGTAGTATTTGGTGGGCACGATCACGACGGGGCATCGGTTTCCCCATTCCTGTTTGAACGAAATGATCTCATCCGGCACCGACAGAGCACTGTGAATGAGGATGCCGTCTGCACCTGCCTGATGGTAGGCTGCGGCGCGACGCAGGGCCTCGGCCAATCCCCAGCCACAAATGAAGGATTCCACTCTGGCAATGATGCAAAAGTCCGGATCGGTCTGGGCGTCTTTGCCCGCCTTGATCTTGCCACAGAATTCCTGCATGTCCGCCATCGGTTGAGCATCCCCTTTAATAAAACTGTTAGTTTTGGGGAAAAGCTTGTCTTCGATGCAGACTGCGGCGATGTGGCGCTGTTCCAGCTTGCGGACGAGTCGTTGCATGTTATTGAAATTGCCATATCCCGTGTCGCCGTCGAGGAGAATTGGAATGGTGACCGCATCGGACATGAATTCCAGCACCTCAAGTATCTGGGTCCAGCTGGCTTCGTTGTTGTCACGGACGCCGAACTGAGCTGAAATGGAAAGGCCGCTGGCCCATATACCGCGGAACCCGGCTTCTTGAACGATTTTTGCGCTGATGCCATTGTGGGCTTCACAGATGAATTCCAGTTGATCCGACAAGAGGAGTTTTTTAAATTGGCGCGATGTTGTGGTGCCTGTGGTCGAACTCATGGATTCCTTCCTGGTTCTCGCCGAAACAATGTCAGCAGGATGCGCTGTAGCGTAGGCGTTCACTACCAAGAATACCGTTTTCCTCCGAAGAAATCACCCTGCCTGTGAGGGGACCTGTGGTGTCAACGTAAGAGATGAATCGAGGGTCGACCGCTGCTGTGGGGTCTTGCGGAACCAGGGTGAGGTGGGTGAGAAGCCTGGTCTGACTGCTGGGAAATGGTACGTGCTGATAGGGTCCTCACGGTGTATCATGGCTTTTTACGACGAAGGCTCAATATGGAGGAACTATGGCAACCAAGAAAATCGTTTCACGGAATCGAGTGCAAGGTCGGGCAGTTGGACGGGCGAGGAAGAAATCTGCTGCGAAGCGAGGAGATTCTGCGCTCAACAAACGGCTGCAAGACCTGTGTGAGCAGGTTGATATCATGTTGCCAGAGATGACCGCCAGGATTGCGGCGCTGGAGCATCTGTTACGTGAGAAGCAGCTCTGCACCAGACAGGATCTGGTCGCGGCGCGTCAGTTCGTGCGCATGCAGGAGGCGTAGGTGAGTGCAGTACGTGAACGCTTGCAAGCAGACTGTTGATAAAGTCCTCCAGCAGGGGGGGGTGACCCGGTGAGTCCCCTGTGCTCGCGCAAAGCGCGTGGCCTCAGAACGATGCGAGGGAGTAGGCAGACCGTTCTTCTTGCTCGCAGAGCCCCCACGATAAACGGGCGGAACGGTACCCGTGTCGACCGTTTGCTCCCGGAACGCGCACGATTGGAATGTGCTCGTTCGACGGCCGCAGTCAGGCCTGACACGGGTACCGTTCCAGACAAGGGCAAGCGAGCAAGCTTGGAGGGAACAGTTCTGTCGCTCGATGCGCGCAGTAAAGAACAATCTGCCTACTCTCTCTTGGAAAGTTTGGGAATCAGAAGGTGCTCGCTTGGGTAAAGAGCGCGTCTTGGCGCGCTCGGGTGGGCGGGTGAGAAAGTTGCGTGCAATCGAGGATCGTCCAGGCCACCCCCTGAGAGAGATATGGAATGGGGAAAGGCAAGCTGTGAAGGACCGTCTGGCTGTTCCCCTCCGGGCTAAAGTGGGAAAATAGTATGGAGGTATCTCGATGGCAATGTCTGAAGCTTTGTCGAATGAAGAGGTTCAGACTGCGTGGGAGAAGCTGACCGGGGAGGTCCGTACGGGGGTTCTGCTGACGCTTCGAGACGGGAGGCCGTTTGGTTCGCATGTACCCTATGTTATTGGCGAACACTGGGCACGTGCCTATATTCATGTAAGCCGCCTGGCGTTGCACAGCGAACATCTGTCGCGCGACCCCCGTGTCGGACTGTTTGTCTCGGAGCCTGACAGGCCAGGAAAGAATCCGCTGGCCCTGCGGCGGATGAATCTTCAAGGCGAGGCTGTGTTGTTGGATGCTGGTGCGCCGATCTACGAAGAAGTGAAGGAGCGGTACTTGGCTCGCTTTCCCCAATCGGCCATGTTGTTTGGCTTCGGGGATTTTTCTCTCTGGGAACTTCGGCTAGAGGGCGCGCACCTGGTCCTGGGATTCGGGCAAGCCTATCTTGCGGACGCGACGGATCCCCATACCTGGGTCCATCAGAAGCCGAGTAGGAAGGACGATAGACGTGAGGTGTGAAGGGTGAACGTGGCCCGTTTTACGGCTCGTTGCGAGCCGAGGACCGGTAGGCGAAATAGAGCACGAGGCTTCCGACCAGAGCGATGATGAGCCCTGCGACGAATTGAGTGGCAAAGCTTAGCGGCCCTATGTAGCGGTGGTACAGGAGGGGCAGTACGATGGGAAGGGCCACGGCGAGAAAGAGGCCTAGGATGTGACGCGTGAGATAAATCGGTTCGCCTGGTTTACGCCCCGCGCGTTGCACAAGCACCCTCCAAGCTATACAGTTCTTTCTTTAGGGGAGTGGCCGAGAGAGCCCTCTACTCCGCACGCTCTCCATACCTCCTATTCCCCCCCCCCCTCAAGGGTAACCTGGTCGATCCTCGATTGCGCGCGTCGAACGAGCACATTCCAATCCTCTACCGCTCTCCAAAGGAGCGGCCAAGGTTGCTCTTCACTGCGCGCATCGAGCGACCACCGCTCTTCACCTTCTTCCTTGAGGGCGGACTAGATGGTCTCCTATTGCGCGTGTCCAACGAGGGTCTTCCCAGACCGCGCGTTGCACGAGCACGGGAGGCATCTAGTCTGCCCTCTCTCCTCTATTTCATGAGGAACGTCTTTGAGTTTTCTCCCGAAGCCGTGGTGACGGTGAGAAGCACCAGGCCTTTCTTGACGCCGCTTGGCACAGTGGTCGTGATGCTGTTATTGGTCTGTTGAAACTGAGCCGGGTGGCCTGGACCGAAAGAGATGCCCCGCATACATGCAGCCTGGCCGAAGTTGCTCCCCGTAATGACGACTTTATCTCCGGCTTTCCCTTCGTCCGGCGTGACTTTCTCAAGCGTTGGTGCCTCACCAAAACAGGATGGAGCTTTTCCCGCAGTTTCTGCCGTGGAGAATTTTAGACCAGCGGTTTCTGGGGCGGACAAATTCTTGCGTACTTGCGGCTGCTTTTTCCCTTTCATCTCCTTCTTGGCTGGTTCGGCGGCCCAAGTGCCGAGGGGACTGACGGCGCCTAGGCAAATAGCTAGCAGCCCCACTGTCACGGTGATCCTAAAGCCTGCTGCCCTGTTCATAACCATAACTAGTCTCCGTTCTGTTGTGGCTCATGTCGATGGTGCTGTCATAGCTGCCCTCGCACAGGCGTGAATCATTATTCAATCGTCGAGATATCGCCAAGGTCCTGTCCGAGTTCTTTGGCTTTGAGCACCCGCCGCATAATTTTTCCTGATCTGGTTTTGGGGAGCGAAGGCACAATGTCAATTTCAGACGGCACGGCGATTTTGCCCAATTCATGCTTCACTTGTTCCTTGATCGACTCGATAAGCTCCTGGCTTTCCACTTCCCCCTGTTTCAAGATGACGAAGGCTTTGATGGATTCACCGACGAGTTTGTGCGGCTTACCGATCACGGCAGCTTCGGCCACGGCGTGGTGACTGACCAGTGCGCTTTCCACTTCCGCTGTGCCGAGGCGGTTACCGGCTACCTTGATCACATCGTCGGCGCGGCCCATGAACCACATGTAGCCGTCTTGATCTTTGTGACAGATGTCGCCCGCGGTATAGCAGTTCGGGATCGTGTTCCAATAGACCTTATAACGTTCGGGGTCTTTGTAGATCGTTCGCATCATTGATGGCCAGGGCTTTTTGATAACGGCCAGGCCGCCGGCGTTTGCAGGGAGGCTGTTGCCCGCATTGTCGACGACATCTGCCTCGATGCCGAGAAAAGGTCTGGTTGCGGAGCCCGGCTTCAAGGGGACTGTCGGCAGGGGGGTAATGAGGATGGCCCCGGTTTCGGTCTGCCACCAGGTGTCCATGATCGGTTTGTCTCCACCGGCTGCACGATGAAACCATTCCCAGGCTTCCGGGTTGATCGGCTCGCCGACGCTGCCCAGGATTCGAAGGCTGGAGAGATCGTATTTCTTGGGCCAGTCTTCTCCGTAACGCATCAGCAGACGGATGGCGGTGGGAGTCGTATAGAAAATCGAGACGCCGTAATGTTCAATGAGATCCCACCAGCGTCCGGGATTCGGATAGTCAGGCTTGCCTTCCGCTGTGAGGATTGTGGCGCCGTTCAGGAGAGGGCCATACACAATATAACTGTGGCCGGTAACCCAGCCGGGGTCGGCGACGCAGAAGTAGACATCATTGTCCTTAAGGTCGAAAACGTATTTCGTGGTGATGTAGGTTCCGACCATGTAGCCGCCGTGGACATGGACCACGCCTTTGGGTTTGCCCGTGGTGCCGGATGTATAGAGGATATACAGAGGATGTTCCGCGTCCAGATGCTCGGCTTCGCACACCGCCTTCTCGTCTTTCAGCCAGTCGTGCCAATCGATTTCCTTCGGCGCGGACAATGCGACGCCTGGGGCCTGTCGGCGCAGGACCACGACACGGTCGACGGTGGGAGAATTGGCCACGGCTTGATCGACCACCGCCTTGAGATCGAGGACCTTTCCCCGGTCGAATCCGACATCCGCCGTGATGACCAGTTTGGCTTCTGCGTCCTGAATGCGGCTTGCCAGGGCTGGGGCGCTGAATCCGGAATAGACTACGCTATGGATGACACCGATACGTGCGCAGGCGAGCATCGCGACGATTTGTTCAGGAACTTTCGGGAGGTAGATTGTGACCCGATCTCCCTTGGTGAGCCCGAGCCTTTTCAGTGCGTTCGCGCAGCGATTGACCTGTCGGTACAGTTCGCCGTACGTAATGACTCGTTCTTGATCGTTCTCACCGACCCAGATCACGGCGACCTTGTTTTTACGCCAGGTTTTGACGTGCCGGTCCAGACAGTTATAGGTAATGTTGCAGGTAGCTCCGATAAACCATTTGGCCCAGGGATAGTTCCATTCCAGGACTTTGGTCCAGGGAGAGAACCACTCGAGCTCCTTGGCGACATCGCTCCAGAAGCCTTCAGGGTCCGCAATCGATTTGTTGTAGGCGCTCTCGTAGTCTTGAATATAGGCCGCGGCTTTGGTCTGAGCAGTGGGGTGATACAGGCGGCTTTCCTTGAGGAGTGTTTCGATGTTCTCTGCCATGGCGGAATGACTCCTTCAGGTCGCGAACAATGCAGAATCGGCATATTATGATGGAGAGAGAAGGGGAACTCAACCATGCATAAGAAGGGTATCCGCCCCCCTGTTTCTTGACAGTCTCGCAGACGCAAGAGTACGGTGATTTGTTATGCGCTACCTCATGTTGAGGCCGACCCAATTACTGTTGACCGCTGTGCCCAGAGGAGCTCGTCCCGTTCTTTTTGCCTGCCTTGTGTGCGTGATTGCAGTCATGGTCTGTCCGCTCTCGGCATCAGCCCAACTGGGGAAGCCGGAAGGGCTGTATTACAAGTCGTGGGCCATTATCGTTGCGGTCGAGAACTATCTTCTGGCCCCCAAAATTCCCGGCGCGATCGAGGATGCGAAAGCCGTAGCGGAGTCGTTCCGTCAGTTGGGCTTCGACGAGGTTATTGAGCTCTACGACAAGGACGCAAGTGCTCGACGTCTGCAACAGACGCTTTCGGATTTCCTGCCCCGCAAGGTCGGTCGATACGATCGGCTTGTGCTCTATTTTGGGGGGCATGCAGGTGTGACGCAGGATCTTGACGGTCTGGAGTTGGGATACCTCGTCCCTTGGGATTCGCAGATCGGGAACCTGTCCAAATCGGTAACGTTTGAACAGCTCAAAGAATTCAGCCGGCGCAGCGCATCTAAACACACCCTCTTTTTCTTGAATACTGCGGTTCGTGGGTGGGAGGTGAGTACTGCTCAACCACTCTCGCTCGAAGGACGATTGGCACCAGAAGATGATACGGAGCGCCGAGCAGTACAAGTATTAACAGCGGGCGATAAGGGTGAGTTGTTGAGTCAGCAAAATGGGAGGAGTCTCTTTGTGCAGGTGTTGCTCGATGGGTTGAGCGGCCTGGCAGATCGTAACAAAAACGGTTGGCTCATGGCCTCAGAGGTCGGGGAGTATGTAAAGCAACGAGTTCAGGAACGGACAAAGGACGTCCAGCATCCCATTTTTGTACAGCTCGAAGGGGAAGGGGATACAGTGTTGATCGAGGGCCGAAAGGCTGCCTTTCTTAGTGGGTCGGTTCCCCAGTCTCCGGCCGATCGGCGCCAGGCTGCAAAGATGCGATATGAACAGGCATACGCGCTCCTCCAATCAGGAAAATCCTCGGAAGAAGCCCTGAGACTGCTGAACACAGCACTAGAATACGACCCCACGTTCGGCGACGCCTATGTGCTCAAGAGCTATGTGCTGCTGGAAGTGTTGCCGAACCTTGACGCTGCGTTGGCGGCGGCGATGTTGGCAATGCAGTATGCGCCGAAGAATCCGGATTCTCCCTATACGCTCGGGTTGATCTATGAAAAACGCGGACAGTATGCCGAGGCTGAGCGTGCGATGCGGGAGGCACTGGTGGTCAATCCCGACTACACGGATGTCTACTTTTCCCTTGGCATCCTCTACGCCGACGAAATGAAGGATCACGCAAAATCGGTCGAGGCCTTTACGCGGTATCTAGAGCTTGGCGGGAATCACGCCCGTGCCAGAGCCGCGGTGGCACAGTCGAAACCGTAGCAGGATGCTCAAACTGGTTGTTTTGTTTATCTGGTTCGTCTGGTCTGTCTGGTTTAACCAAACAAACGAGACAAACTAACTAAGCCAAATAACAGTCCTTTTCTGCTGGCGGGCTTTTTCAGCAGTCTGCCGTTAGGCTCTTTCGCCTCCTTTGAGATACCCCAGCCCAATCTTGACGGCTTTCCGTGTTATTTCTGCCCAACGAACTTGAGGATATGCGGCAAGGACTTGTGCCGCCTTGGGGTCTTGAACCTCCAGGCTGAGAATTTTAATGATGCCGTCATCGATCTGCACATCTGCCACGGGTATCCTCCTTCAGGGAAGGTTAAGGCTGAGGTTGAGAGAGGAGAGTCAGATCTTCGCTCAACCTGAACCTCGACCTCAACCTGCTTCATTCGCTGCGGCCTTGCTGATCAGTCTTTTTGAGCATCCTGCGGAAATATTTTCCTGTTAAGTTACACATGCGGAACAGCGAGACGGGATATCGGCCGTCTGTTTCGTTGACTGAAGTGGGGGTGCATGTTAGCATGATTTTGTTTGAAATCTCGAACGTGAGTTGATGGAGTCAGCCGCTGGGGCGTAACTGATTCACTACCCTGATCATTACCAATGGAGGCGTCACATGAATAGCACACTAGGGTTCAAGTCAAGGCTGGTCGGGGTAGGCGTGGCGATGGCCCTGATGATTGGACTTGTTGCATGCGGTGGCCCTCCGAAATGGGTGAAACAGGGGTCGGGGGCGTTTAACGAGAAAGATAGCAAAGGCTTTTATGGCGTCGGCGCTGTGGCCGGTGTTCGGAATGAACCGCTAGCCTGGGATACTGCTGAAAATCGTGCCAGAGCTGAAATCGCCAAGACCTTTGAAACCTACACAGGCTATTTGATGCGTGATTATGCCGCCTCGACGACGGCCGGAGACTTTACGAAAAATTCGGAGGAACAAAATGTCGAGCGGGCTATTAAGACTGTGACGACCACGACCCTCAGCGGCGTGAGGCCTATCGAGCGCTACAAGGATGACAAAACGGGCACATACTACGTGTTGGCCAAGCTGAATCTCGAGGAGATGAAGAATAATCTTGAACAGGCGAAGGAACTGAATGCACAGGTGCGCGATTACGTGAGGAAAAATGCGGATCGGCTTTTTGAGCGCCTTGAGAAGGAAGAAGAGAAACGGGCCCCACGGTAAACATGCCTACTGATCGACCGCCAATTGGCACATCTGCGAGGAGGTACGCGTGATCATGATGGATCGGGGGCGAGTCGGTCTCCTTGTGCTGACAGTGGTATTACTGGGCGGCTGTGCGCAAGAGACGAAAGTGACTAGGGTCGACTCCGAAGTCGTCACGGATCTGAGCGGCCGCTGGAACGATACCGATTCGAGGATGGTCGCGGAGTCAATGGTCAAAGAAGCGCTGGGGTATCAGTGGCTCAACAACTTCTCTAGTTCGAAGCATCGCCAGCCGGTCGTCGTCGTCGGGACTATCCTGAACAGCAGCCATGAGCATATCAATGTGAACACGTTTGTGGCCGACCTTGAACGTGAGCTCACGAACTCACAAAAAGTGACGTTTGTGGCAGGAAAGGGAGATCGTGAGGAGCTTCGGACCGAGCGCAAAGAGCAAGCGATGTATGCGCTCGAGGAGACACAGAAGGCTCCGGGCAAAGAGATCGGTGCTGATTATATGATGAAAGGCTCCATTGCGACGATCCTCGATGAGGCCGAGGGGACGAAGGCGGTGTTCTACCAGGTCGATCTGCAGATGGTGGATTTGGAGAGCAATGCCAAGGTCTGGTTCGGTCAGAAGAAGATCAAGAAAGTCGTCGAAAAGAAACGTTCCATTTTTTAGGCTCCTACACCTTCGGTGAGCCTTCTTGCCTCAAGCCCCACCGTCTCTGTTCCGGCCCGGTGGGGCATTTTCATTTCCACTCAGTCTTTCTTCGCCCTGCTGGCATTCGTCCTGCTGGCAGGGTGCGGCCCTTCAGTCAACCGCTATGCCCTCATTGAAACAAGTCTGCGAGCCCATAATCCCAAGGGTGCCGATGCCATCGTCCAATCGGCTGAAAAAGAGTATGGCGACAAGAGCCGCCTGCTTTACGGCATGGATCGGGGCATGACTCTCCACCTCGCCGGCGACTATCAGCAGAGCAACGCAGTATTGGAGCAGGCTGAGGAGGAATTGGATCGTCTCTACACACGAAAGATTCGAACGGAAACCCTTGCATTCATGACGAATGATACGGCGTTACCCTATGAGGGTGATCCCTACGAACAGGTGCTGATCAATGTGCTAAAGGCACTCAATTATGCGGTATTGGGTCAGTGGCAAGATGCGCTGGTCGAGGCACGACGTATCGACCACAGGCTCAACGTCCTGTCGGATCGAACCACTGAGAAGAATGCCTATAGGGATGACGGTTTTGCGCGCTATTTGAGCGGCATACTCTATGAGAGTACCGGTGAGGTGAATGATGCATTTATTGCCTATCGAAAGGCCTATGAGGCCTTTGAGGCGACCCGTACCTGGTCACACACCCCCGTTCCATCCCAGCTGCCCATTGACCTACTGCGAACAGCTGAGGCGCTGCACTTTACTCAAGAATTGTCTGGGTACCAATCTCTCTTCCCCGATGCGAGATGGGAGGCTCGTCAAGCGTTGCAAGAACTCGCTCAAGTTGTTGTGATCAGCTATAATGGCCGCGCCCCACGCAAGGAGGATAGGTTTCTTGACATACCGATCAGTCTCGATGCACTCCAATTGGTGCTCCTGAACCGTGGGTTTTCACAATCGGAACGGAATCGGGGTGTAGACACAGTCATGTACGGGCTAAACGGGCAGGTTGTTCGCGTGGCCTTGCCACGGCTCGTTCCGCAGAAAACGCATGTGCCGCTTGATCGAGTCAGTCTCATTCCTGACAATGGCACACCCGTGACGGTGAACACTGAACTGGTGCATAACGTGACGGCCTTGGCAGATAAGGCCCTCTCAGAACGGATGGCTGTAATAACCAGCAAGGCTCTCGCCCGTGCCGCCACAAAGCACGCGATGGCCGAGGCAACGACGCGAGGGGCTCAGCAGGCAGCGGGAAAAGATGCGGGCCCGTGGGTCGGTCTTCTCGTTGGGTTGCTGACGAAAGGATGGGCAGTGGCATCGGAGGAAGCGGACAAGCGGAGTTGGCAGACCTTGCCTGATGAAATCCATCTCGCACGGGTTTGGATTCCGCCGGGGCATTACCGGGTGCAGCCCAGCGAATCCCATGATGCTCTGCTGCCGGAGACCATGCGCACCCTGTTCCTTGGGCCAGGCGAGACTGCCGTGCTCATTCAGCGGGTGATGCCATGATGAACGGAATATGTGTCGCGAGCCGAATCGGAGTGGTGGTCATGGCATCAATTGCGTTAACCGCCTGTGCATGGTTTGGAGGACAAGCGAAACCAGATTGGGTCGATGGAGTGAGTACCACCTATCCCTCTGGGCAATATCTTGTTGGTGTGGGACAGGCGGAGAATCGAGCGGCAGCCGAGGATCGGGCTTATGCAGCGGTGGCCCGTATTTTCAAAGCTGAGGTCAATGCGCAGGCAAAGGACTGGGAGTCATATCTGGTGATCGAGCAGCGCGGACATAGCAGCGAGGAGCGGCGGTTGACGCTGGACAATCTGACGAGCGTCTCGACCGATAAAGTATTGGAGAATGTCCGGATTGTCGACCGGTGGGTCGATGTACACACAGGACTCCACTATGCACTCGCGGGGATGCACCGGTCCCAGGCAGAGACTGCATTCATGGAGCGCATTACGGAGCTGGATCGATCAATCAGCGACGATGTCCAGGAGGCTCGACGGCCCCCGGACGATAAGATAGCCAAAGTCAGAGCACTCAGACGGGCTGCGAGAAATTTGGTGCTCCGGGAGACCTACAATGCCGACCTCCGCGTGATTCGATCGAGCGGGCAGGGTACCCCCGCAGCCTACCGAGTAAGCGAACTCACACACGAACTCGAACAGTTCCTTGCCACGAATCTGATCCTGGCAGTTGCTGTGACCGGCAACCAGGCTGAGCCGGTACAGCGCGCCTTGACGGAAGGATTGCTGAGGGAAGGACTGCAGGTCTCGAGCCGGCCGTGGGGGGAGGATCGCTCTTCGAGCGGCGGCGTTTCCAGCGGACCATCACCGGAGTTGCTCGTGCGAGGCATGGTAAGGGTATGGCCGATCGACGTCCGCGATCCTCTGTTCAAGTTCGTTCGATGGTGTAGTGATCTCGAAGTTGTGGATTTGACCAGCCAGCGGGTGGTCGGCGCCTTGTCAAAGGGTGGGAAGGAAGGCCATTTGTCGGAGCGTGAGGCGACAGCCAGGGTTGTGCGTGTCATGCAGCAAGAGTTTTCTGCCGATGTGGCAAAGGCCGTTGCAGGGCATGTGTTTGGAGAGACGGAATTGCCGGCTCGAGCAAGCCAGCCTGCGGGATGCCCGCGGGACGGGCTGATATCTTCGCCGGCGTCAGCACCCCACTAACTTGGAGAAAGGGAATGTATGGCCAAGTCGAGCTCGGAAGCAGGACGAACAACAACTCGCGCACCACGCAGCCGTGGCCGCGGGTTGACAGTTACAAAACAACGGGTTCCCAGCCGCTTGGCGAAGCGTCGGCTGGGAGAGCGACTGAAGAACGACACGGTGTCGTTCAATCAAGGGAATCTGGCTGACAAGTTCCGTAAGGAAGGATATGACGAACTCCCGCTCGATGAGCTCCAAGATCGTCTATCGAAAATGTCGGGCCCCTTGGCTGCCATTATTCTGAAGGGGAGGGTGTGATCGCATGCCGTACTATTATCTCGACTCGACAGCGCTGGTAAAACGATACAGTATGGAGCGCGGCACACGTATCATTAACAGGCTCATGGTGAAGCGAAGTAAAGTGGTGATTCTGCCGACGTGGTCGGTGACGGATTTTTATACGGCGTTCGCCAATCGAGCGCACCATGAAGAGATTACTCGGGATGATTGCTACTCGGTGATCCATAAGTTCGAGAGGGAATCGCAGGAAGGGCTATATCAGTTCATCGCCCCGACGATGCAAACGTACTTAGCGACGAAAGAGATTGCGTTGGAGTATCCTGCACTCCGAACACCACAGGTTTTGCATCTGGCGTTGGCTATGGAGCTCAAGCCTCTGCGGCTGACTGTCGTCAGTGCCGACACGCAATTGCTCACAGCCTGTCGTTCTGCAGGGCTCCATACTATTAATCCGGAAGAGGATTGATGGGAGGGGACTGACACCCTTCTCCGCGTCTGCGCGTGGTGTCTGTCCCCGTCCAAATAGGGACAGGCACCGTCTAGGGCGACGGAGCGCACGGTCTGAACAGGAACAGGCTCTGCCGCAGCGGCGGAGCCTGTCCCTCAGCCTCATAAATAATACGGGTTACGCAACCTGATCCAGGAGTTCCAGCACTGCTTCATTCCATCCCACCGGCCCGATTCCCTTGGCATAGACGATTCCCGGCAGGTGGATGTCGGGGTCATATGATCCGTCCGGTTTCTGGACAAGAATCGGGTAATTCACCATGGCCAGCAGAGGGGCATCATTGATGCTGTCCCCGATGCCGACGGTTTCGATCCGGTCCGTCTGTCCGTTCATGCGCTGTTGGCGGAGGTAGCAGCGCAGGAGCACGGAAGCGGCCTCCCCCTTGTCATTTTCCCCGGTCAGATGAAATAATCGCCCTCCTTTTGTCCATCGCAGGCCGCGTGTAACGATTTGGCGGCAGACTTCTTCGACGAGTGCCTGAGGGCCTTGCAGGAGGTACGGCTCGTCATATTCCCGTTGCTTGGCCAGGAGAGCGTCAGCATAGGGGAGTCCGGTCACCTGCATGATAGATTCTACCGACAGATCGCCGAAGCCTTGTAATGGCGTTTCGACAGCATCTTCGATCTGTTTCAGAACCTCGCGCAGCATGTGGTATGGGAGGCCTAATTCGATGACCTGGTAGGGAGACCTGGTTCGCATCCGCTCCAAGGGGAAGTCGAACAGGCCGTGAGGAATAAACACCGCTCCACCGTTCTCGACAATGAAGGGATCGCAGTGGGCCAGACGTCGGCGGAGTGGTTCCATTTCCGCGCGTGTCTTACTCGACACCAAGACGAGTGGAATTCCTAGCTCACGGAGTGCAGCCAAAGCTGGTGAGGCCGCTTCATAAGAGTACGTCGTGCTATCCAGAAGTGAGCCATCCAAGTCCGTATAGACGATCAAATTGGGCATGGATTTGTGCTCTTACCAGTGATGGAGATCATCGACGACGCTGGACTTTGGCCGTCCCCCGAGTCGTCGCTCGAGAAATCCTTTGGCAAGATCGGTTGCGCCGAGTCCAAATGCAATCGCTCCGGCCAGCACAATCCCTCCCCAGGTAAGGCCGAATCCCACGACCACGATGTGTTGCGCAATGCCGAGTTGCTCCAGCGCCATGGCTCCTGCAAGAATCTGGATTCCCCAGCGGGAACCGGCTGCAATGAGTCGGGCCGGAGTCAATCCGGCGTTGACGGCTGCTATGAGGACAGCTCTGGATGTGAAGTTCGAGAGAAAATATCCAGCCAGGAGAATGACCGTTGCCGTAACGAAGTGGGGGACATAGGCTAGCAGTGACTGGGCGAATTGGTTGATTGGAGCGAGGTTCAGGGCTCCTAACGCCGCGATCGAAGCCAGCACGATCACGGTCCAATAGATGCCGCGGCCAACCAGGCGGGAAGGATCCGTCTTGACCCCGCCACGCAAGAGCGCCGCATTCATTCCCAGTCGATCGCAGAGATGGTCGAATCCGATGACGCGAAGCAGTCGTTCAACGAAGAAACCGGACGCCCATGCGGTGAGGAGGCCACCGAGCAGAATAATACCCATGGCCAGCACATTGGGGAGCACGGTCAGCAACTGGTGTCCGAGGAGTTGCAGCGGTTTGAGAAGTGCCTGATCAATAAACTCATCCATGATCACCTCCTGCGGCTACGGTTGTGTGGCGTAATAGAGCCGACGAGACAGGTTGCAGTGTCAGCGGTCGCCAACGCTCAATCAGATAGGATTTCATGTGTTCGAACGTGCGGCACAAGCCTTCAATCTTGTGTTCTGCTTCCTTGGAGGTCAGGCCTTGGGTGGCTTGGACGAATGAGGCAGTACGCCCTAGGTACAGTGGAGTCAGGGCTTTCAAGAGGTGATCGCGCGGCATGATGCGTTTGTGGTAGGCGGTGGCCGCATCGTAGACCACCTGGACCCACAACTCGTCGGGGATACGGCAGTCAGTGCCGGCTGTGCCCTGGAGGTTTCGCAATCGAGTGATGGTGTCGCCTGCCAAAATCTGTTGCCAGAGGGGTTCAAGGTCGGCAAGGCCCTGTCGATAGTGTGTCACCATCCGCTCCACGTTGACATGCACCGGTTCGATCCCGACTTCGTAGGGAAATCCAAAGAGTGGAACCGGTTGTGATTCTCCCTGTCGAGACCAGAGACCTTCATGTTGCTCCATCAAGGCAAAGAGTGCCCCCATCACTTGCACCAGCATGGCTGATAAATCGGCCGAAGGATCTTTGGGATTATGAATCTTGGCGCCGAGGAAGCTTTGGCAGACCCTTGCGCCGCTGGCGATGGCTTCCGTCGTCATCCAGATATCGATACCGAATCGGGCCACCTCCGAGTCCCAGACATGCTGGTCGAGGTAGTGGCCTGCGAGTTCACCGGAGAAACCAAATTCTCCGCCAATAGGCTGGCGGATCCGTCGTCCGTACAGAGCCCTGGTCAGTGGGTAGGCGAGACTGTTCGTGATTGTCCCGTCGTATTTGTGGCGCAGATAGTAGGGAGCGACGTAGTCGTATCCCTCTGCCATGATCGGGCGAAGTAAGAGTTCGATCCATTCCGGGGAGATACTGCGGAGATCTGCGTCGACAACCGCGCAGGCTCTAGCCTTCAATCGTCGTGCAATCTCGAAGATGGTTCGAAAAGCACTCCCTTTTCCGGGAATCCCATGGTATGGCGTCACGATCCGATGCAGGATGCTTTGATGGTCGGAGATGAAGAAGTGTTGGGAGTCGATAGTCGTGCGCGCAACAATGGCGGTGGTCTCATCAGAAGAGCCGCCATCGGAATTGACCAGGACAGCCCGATATCCAGGGAAATGTTTTGCGAGACCGACGCTGACGGCCTGAACGACGTGCCCGACCGTGTCTGCGTTGTTGTAGCTCGGTATCCCGACAAGGATATCAGCGGAGCCAATTTCTTGGATGCGTGCTTCAGTCGGTGCAGTGAGGGATATGCGGCTCGTGTTCATGGCGATTTGGTTGCTGCTTCAGTTTTGGGGTCCCATGCGTGGTCTGTTTCAACGGCCTCGACGAGGCGCTCGAAAATATCCGGGACCGCATGTGTCACACGACTCCAGTTGGAAATCATGGGGACGCCCAGTGGATCTTCGAGAAAGCCTTCTGTGGCAAGTTTCATTCCTTTCAAGAAGACTTCGACCGCCGTTCGCTCTTGGTGTCGGTCGAAGGTGAGGCTGTTGATCGCCGCGTCGTTTTCGTAGCGGCTGATCGCCTCTTGCGCTGCCTGCAAATATGTTGCCCGCAGCGTCTTGAGGACTCCGTCGGACAAGATGACGCCTTCGCTCGCCAGATTCCTGAAAAGGGATTTCGTAATATCCGCGCACATCTTGAGAAGGCCGACATCGGGGTCATGGTCTGAGAGCTCTTGATGTTTGTGGTCATAGGCATCCGCGATATCCGCTTGGCAGATGCGGCGCAAGGCACAGTTCCGGTAGACCTCCGCGAGGACGCCGATTTCAAGACCCCAGTCACCTGGAAAACGGTTGGTCCAGGCCAAGTCCCGCACCATGGCGAATTCCCCTGCCAGCGGGTACCGAAAACTGTCGAGGAACGTCAGAAGCGAATGAGGTCCCACAAGCTGTTGGAGGCTTCGGATCAGGGGGGTGATGAACAGGCGGGTCACTCGCCCATGGAGACGGTCTGTCACGCGGCTGTAATAGCCTTTGCAGAATTCATAACCGAGATTTGGATTCGCGATGGGATAACAGAGGCGTGCCAGATATTCCCGATTGTAGCTGGTGATGTCGCAGTCATGGAGTGCGATGACCTGGCTGTTGTTTCTGGCCAACACATAGCCGAAGGCGGTCCAACAGCCCCGTCCCTTGCCCGGCAATCCGACATCGAGGTTGTGGTCGACCAAGAGCTTGAGGATGGCTTGGATGCGCGCACCGTCATTCCAGATCAGACGCACCCGTTGGGGGAGTACGGAAAAGAACTCTTTCGCCATGCGAAACTCCAAGGCCGAGGCACGATCCAATGAAATGACGATCTCGTTCAGGTAAGACACGCTGTCGAGAGTTTCCACGATAGCCTTCAATGCCGGGCGTCCCAATTCTGAATAGAGTGAGGGAAGGACCAGGGCAATGGGATTCGCACGCCCATACCGGGCCAATTCGCGCTCAAGCTGATCGAGATTCGACTGTCCGAGGCGGTGAAGCACTGTCACGACACCATTTTGGTAGAAATCTGACATGGGAGCCTCCTTATGAACGTCTTGGCTGCCTAATCTGGCTCTGAGATGCAGCACAATCACGAATAGGCATCAAAAACGTATGCTGCATGCACCGTAGCGCCGGTGCATCAGTATATTACACTAACTGTGCAGGTGATATGCCACCGGTGAATGGCCAAACTGTTAGGTATTCGGAGAGCAACAGGAGTGGAAGGTGAAGAGGGTGGTGGAAAAACCCTTCACCTCTAACAGGGTTACTCTGGTTGGTTTGTCTTGTTTGTTTGGTTCAACGAAACGAACTAGATGAACTAAATTAACCCAATAAACCAGTCGTTAGGGGCGATCCGTGGAGAGGCGTTTGGCAAGACGATGGGCAAGTCGCACCATGCCGGCCGAGCGGTCTGCCGGATCGAGCAGCACATTCATCACATGCAAGCGGCTCGTATCGGCCAAGGCGATGGCGAGGCCTCGTTCAAACCCTCCTTGGGTCGTGATCCTCGTGCCGACTCCTCCTCCGACCATGTCGCAAATCCGTTCATAGTGCCACTCGTGGACGTCGTTGAAAGGGCCTTCCAGAATCTCCCGTTCAGTAGAGTAGCCTCGATTATTCAGCACGATGACAATCGGTGTTTGTCCATATCGTACGGCGGTCGAAAGTTCTGTTCCCGTCATTTGAAACGCGCCATCGCCAACCAACACAATCGGTCGAAGCGTGGGGTCGGCGAACGAGGCGCCTATGGCGGCCGGAACGGCAAACCCCATTGAGGTGTAATAGGCCGGGGAGAGGAACTCGAAGCGCCGGTGGACATGGAGATCAGCTGCTGCAAAGAGCGATTCCCCGACGTCGGCAATGACAAGGGTCTGCTCGTTCAACAGGCCATCGAGATGGTGAAAGAGCCCATTCAACGTCACCGGGGCATCCGGTGCAATTGAGATTTGTGCGGGGGAGGGAGGTGTTGGAAGCGGGCGAGAAGGAAATGCAGGCAGGGGATTGCTCACCAGTGCCTTGACAAAGTCTTGAAACCTGATTGCGTCGTAGCGATGGTGTTTGATGGCCACACGATCAGCTGTCGCGTGGATCGTGCGCCCTTCCGACAGCAGAGGTGAATCAGCATTGAGATCTTCGACATCGGATAGGATCGACCCCAGGATGAGCAGACAGTCGGATTCATTGATGAACTGTTGGACCTCGTCACGTGCGATGAGGCCGCCATATACTCCGACGTAGAGCGGGTGATCTTCACGGATGACCGACTTGCCAAGCAGGGTCGAGGCGATAGGGACATTGAGCCGTTCAACAAGCCGGGTCAGATCATCTTGGAGCCCGAATCGTCCGATTTCTGCACCGGCTAAAATAGCCGGCCGGCTGGCTAAAGCCAGCATGGTTCGGACCTCCGCTATCGCTTCCTCCAGTGCGGCGCTCTCACTTGGTTCGTCGTCGAGGCACAAGGGGCGTAAGGGGTTTGCCAAGGACGTATGAACGAGATCCCGAGGGATTTCAATGTAGATCGGGCGGCGATAGCGCAACATTGACGAAAAGGCCCGATCCATTTCTCGTTCAGCGGTCGAAGGATCATCCAACGAGATGGCTGCTACCGTAATCTTCTCGAAGACCTCCCGTTGCGTGGAAAAATCCCGCACCATGTGATGCAGATACGGCGTACGAATACGCTCTGAGAGCCCCGGTGATCCGGTGAGCAGCACTACCGGAGACCGCTCGGCATAGGCGCAGGCGATGGCGTTTACGGTATTGAGTCCACCGACGCAGTAGGTCACGCAGACCGCGCCGATGCCGTTGATTCGCGCGTAGGCATCCGCCGCGAACCCCGCACAATCTTCCCTGGTGGTCCCGATTTGCTGAATCGGTGAGGCCTCGATCAATTTATAGAGGCTGAGCACATAGTCGCCGGGGATTCCAAAGATATGGCGGACCCCCAATTGGTGGAGCCGGTCGATAACAGCGGAACCGATGGTCGGTATTTGACTCATTCTCAAGTTTCCTGGTTCATCGAGTGGAAATCATGCACGATCTTGCGCCTACGGGCAGCAAACCACAGCGCAAGGCAGCCGTCAAGTAACCAGATATGCCCGGAGGGGGTTGACGTTCGGTTCGCGCCATTGGATAAGTATGCAATGACTCTTCAGGATGACAATTCTCGAGGCTCTGTCCGTCTTTCTCGCTCCCATGCCGCAGTGGCACAAGGACATCTCTGGATCTATGCCGGCTTTGTCGAGGAGGTCAGGGGTGAGCCGCGAGCGGGTGATGTGGTCGATGTCATGGCATCGGACGGGAGATTCTACGCACGGGGTCTCTACAATCCTGCGTCTAAGATTCGCGTGCGGATTCTGACCTTCGATGATGAACCCATCACAGAACAGTTTTGGAGAGGGCGACTAGCGCAGGCCCTCAGATTGCGTCAGCGAATCGTCACCGGAACGACCGCGTATCGACTCATCTATGGGGAAGCGGATCGATTACCGGGCTTGATTGTAGATCGATATGACGAGGTCTTGGTCATGCAGACCCTGTCGTCCGGCATGGACCGTCGGAAAGACTTGCTGGCCGGTCTTCTATGTCAGGAATCCGGAGCCCCGAGAGTGTATCTGCGGAACGATGCCAAGAGTCGCATATTGGAAGGATTATCGATGGAGAAAGGATTTCTTCGGGGGGCCGGTGCGACGACGATCAACATCCAGGAGGGGCCGGCACAATTTTTTGTCGATGTTGAACGAGGCCAGAAAACCGGATGGTTTTGCGATCAACGGGAGAATCGACTAGTGGCGGCGAAGTATGCAGCCGGCGCAGATGTGTTGGAGGTGTTCGCGCATACCGGAGCGTTTGGGATTCATGCGGCGCTGGGAGGGGCACAGTCGGTTGAAGGACTGGATGTGAGTGAAGACGCCCTGGCGCTCGCGCAGCGACATGCGCTGTTAAACAAGGTGGATGATCGCTGTGTCTATCGAACAGGGGATGCGTTTGAGGAAATGCGAAAACTGAAACAGGCCGGGCGCCGTTATGGTCTGGTGCTACTCGATCCTCCAGCCTTTGCCCGCAGTAAACAGGCCGTGAGTCGGGCCCTGGCTGGCTACAAAGATGTGAACTTGCATGGGATACGACTGACCAGGCCGGAGGGATTTTTGATCACGAGTTCCTGTTCGCACCATGTGACGGAGCAGGATTTGTGGACAGCGATCTGTCTGGCCGCGCGCGATGCACAACGACAGGTTCGCTTGCTGGAACAGCGTGGACAGGCCAGTGACCATCCCGTCCTCGCCACAATGCCCGAGACGCGCTACCTCAAGTGCTTCATCCTACAGGTATTGTGAGCATGAGGCCGGTAGCATGACATCGTCGTTTGTATGCAGGACGCTCAAAAAGGCCGTTCAGCAAGGCCGCAACGTATGAAGTAGGTGTAGGTCGAGGTTAAGGTTAAGCGTCGAAGAGGTTCGTGTTTGCTCAACCTTAGCCTCAGCCTTAACCTTGCAATCACGCTGGCGGACTTTTTCAGCGTCGTGCTAGTCGCTTGGTGGTTCGAAGTGGCCCGACGGGCGGTTTTGCCAGGGTACCGTTGCCTGTTTGGCCTGTTTGACAAGGCTCCGCAAATTCACTTCCGCTGCGCGCAACAATTTCGGTTCGCCGCTTTGCATAATTGCTGTGAGCAGGACATACAGCGACCGATCCATATGTGATCCGGCGAGAATCCGTTCTGTAACAGGATCGGGGCCCGGAGGGATGGAGTCTGTCTTGTCCTCGGGATCTTCAAAGAGAGTTCGAAATAAGGTTGGGTGGCTAAAGAGCCAGGCCGGAGGGATCTTCAATGCGCCGGCGAGCGCTTCCAGCAGGGAGGCGGAGGGGTCAATCTCACCCGTCTCAATTTTCTCCAAGAGGTGAGGTTGAAGATGTAATTCGGCCGCCAAATCATCGATGGAATGACCTTGCGAGACACGCCAGGCCTGAATCAGTTGTCCGAGCTCCATGGCCTGATGATACTCAAGCAGAGGCGATGCTGCAACCTCCCTAGGGCGGATCCTGCATAATTTTCCTTGAAACACAATGACTTAAGAATGTTTCCCTCCCAGTGGAAGATGCCTGATGAAATCGGGTATAGTGCGTCGTGGGGGTATTATCGATTCAGTGAGGAGGAGGATCATGTTAGGGACGGATATTCGAGGAATTATCGCAGAAGAAGAAGAAGTTCAGCGTCGTAAGGATGCCTTGAAGTCTCTCTTAACCATGCGTTCCAGGCAGTTGCGTGAGTCGCTGGAACAGCGGATCAAACGGGCTCGTACTGGTGGAGATTGGATTCAGCTTTCGAAAGAAGAATGCGCTTCGCTGCACAGGCGGGAAAAACTCTATCTCAAGTCTCAGTTCGAAAAGCTTCAGGATGAGCAGGATCGAACCAAAGGAAAATTGACCGCCCTCAAACGGGCGAAGGCACGGGCTCAACGAATTCGAGCTGCCGAAGCGGCATCCGGACGGAAACGCCGCTGAAGCAGTGCTATCCAGGTGCGTACTCGCTAAGGATACTGGTGAGTATCCGCTCAGTGGTCCGGTCAATGTGGTGAGCTGCGATTCGTTTCTGTCTTACTTGTGAGAATCCAGACCGGTTCAGCCTCGAACGCCGTGCCACCGCATTCGTGAAGAATCCCGCCTAAGATGGCTGCCGCAGTCCCCCTTCTAACAAGGTCTCAAGGAGCCGACATTCGGGGGCTTCTTCGTGAAAAATCTGTCCGAGCGCAGAGTGGTTCGTTCGTGGTCGAAGGCAGCCATGCAGTAGAGGATCTTCTAACCCGGTATCCCGACCAGATTCTGGCAATTGTGTCAACCCAGGGCTATCTCCCAAGGGGGGGGCGGGACGAACGGGTGATCCGTGTGGCCTCCTCGACGAAACAATACTCCTGTTCAGACCTCCAATTCTCAAGGATATCTGATTTGGATGCGCCTCAAGGCATCCTCGCTGTCGTGCGGCAACCGACATGGGATGAAGGAAGTGTGCTGAGACAGCCGACTGTCCTGGGAATTTTTGGGGAAGAGCTCCAAGATCCCACGAATGTTGGAGCTATTATTCGAACGGCGGCAGCTCTCAACCTCAGTGGGCTGTGGCTCACGCCTGAATCTGCTGATGTCTATCATCCCAAGGTTGTTCGTGCGACCAGCGGCTCGTTGCTCAGCCTACCGATCTTTATTGCCAGAGACGTCTCCGTGTTGATTCGTCAAGACTGCGGGATTTTTGCGGCAGAAGCGACAGGGAACGGAACTGTTCCGATCGACGAGATTCGTCAGGTGCCTCGGAGACTCATCCTTGCTGTCGGGAATGAAGGTCGGGGTTTGTCAGCTCAACTGAGCAGCCAGGCGACCACTCGATTCACGATTCCCCTGAGCCGTGACGTGGAGTCACTTAACGTTGCGGCGACTGTTGCGATTGCCGCATTCCACTTCTCGCGGCTTCCCAAACGGAAATGACCCGGGCCCATTCATCTATCCGAGGGAATGTTCCCGCTAAGCTGTCGATTGAGTGATGTGAAAGGGGTAGTGGTGCCGGGCTACAGGGCTATGCGCGCCTGGTGGTATCTGAGCGGAGGTTTGTGGGCATTGACGGCCGCCTCAACCTGGGACCGCAGAGTGTCGTCGACGATGACTTCATAAAAGGCTTCGGACATAGGAATGCCAAGCTGTGGATGCCTTTGATCAAATGAACGTATGTGACCAAGCCGGATGATGAGCCGATGTAGGGCCCCATTGAGGTCTGGATACTTGCCAAAGAAAAACGTAGTTGGTGTGTCGTCTCTGGGCAGCACGAGCGTAACCTCCTGCAACGTCAACTCCGATTGGAGCTTCACAAATCCCTCCTTGTTCAGTTCGATGCCGTTCACGTTGTAGCGTAAGCGCCCTTCGAACTTGTCTTCTGTCCGAGAATGGCCTTGGGGGATATCGTAGATCTGTACGTTTGTAGCGACTCGCTTCTGGTTGGTCTGTTCATTCCGTAGCATCCATGAGCAGGACGATAGCCGGTCGGCCATGCCGATTGCGGGCGAGATCATAATGGGCTGGTTGCCGTCGAACAGAAATGTGGGCGGCCCCTCACAGTAGACAACTCCAATCCCGATCTCCAGCTCTGGCAGACCGTTCTTGCGGCAGGACGTATTTTGTTTCTGTACGAGGTCCAGCAGCCGTTTACCGATTCCGCACATGCGTGCCGCGCTGAACTGATGCTCGGGAGTTTCCTTATGTTCGGTCATGCTTAAAATGACGGCATCTCCCTCAATGAACACTTTGTTGGCCCCATAGGTCTGCAGCACCGAATTGAGCGGATCGAAAAAGTTGAGACTGAAGTGAGAGGCCGGGTTCAGTGACCGGTTGCACAATTCGGCAACCACCTTCGTCGATCCCCTAATGTCGGCCTTGAGAATGACGTGATTGCGAACTGTCTGCACAGACGTTTGTATTTCTGCGGTTCCCAAGAACCTATGGAGTGACAGATTGGCCCGCGATAAACGCAGGTCGTTAGGATTGGTCCGCAACTCAATGACGGCGACCGCCTGCCGGAGAATCTGCAAATGGGTGAGATCGCGTCGGAATGTCAGGAATGCTTTCACGAATTTGATCAGGAGGTCGCGTTCCTTGCGGTGTGACAATTTGGCGATGTGCTGACTCAACTGAATCAGTGGAGCCATTTCACCAGGACGCCGCGGCCCTTGTTTGTTATCAATTTTTTCCAGGAGCCCCTTACGCGCCGCCTGGTTCACGACAAACCGGTGAAGTTCCCCAGGCGCGAGCAGGCCGGACAATTCCTTGTAAATGGGAACTATTTCAAACGCTGCTACGACTTGCATCAGGAGGCCATTGCGCCGAAAGTGTCGCTCGACGGTCGCCAGCATGCGCCGCTGAAACCGGCGCTGTGCCTTCCACAAGGCTCTCGCTGATTCATCCCCGGACCTCTTTGCCGCTTGGATTTGGTTAGTCGCCAAACTGTCGTCAAATAGGAGATCGACATTGGCTGGTACCTCGGCCCAGGCAAATTGGGTCTTGGGAGAGTCCTCTCGACGAGGAACCTCTCTGAAGTTACTCTTGGTCGGTTCATTTCCAACGGATCCTTGTCCCAGCTCCAGCTTCTTAGCCGCCTTGGGAAACTCCGCTTTGGTTCTGGCAAGAACTTGCTCGGGCTGAGCCAGCGCGGTCCTAGTGCCATGATGCGACATGGGTGTAGGGAACAGATTGGGAATGAGCCGATCCATAGCGGCATAACTGTAGGTTCGGTCGCCATCCTGGATCCCTCCTTCCTCCAGTAGTACGTAATGAGTCATAAGGAGTTCTTCATCGAATGGGCTATCGGCCAATAACAAGGGGTTCGAGATGAACTCTCTCGGCAGTGACCACCGCTCCCCCCAAAGGGACTGCCGCAGCTCGCCCAAGGTTCCTTCTTCGGATTGGAGAATCGGCGTCAGCAACTGCCTGAGAATCTTGTATTTCAGTTTGGCTTTATTCTGAATGAGCCAACTTAACCATTCGTTCGCTTCGATGCGCACAGTGTCCGACCTCAGACCATCCGACGCGAGAGCCCGTCGTAACTTCTGCCTCATGTGATCGAGATTCCTGTCAACTTCTTCCAGTAAGAACTTAATTGTCGCAACCTGCGCCAGTTGAACCAGGGATGGCTCATTCTTTGACTTGGCCTGATGCGTCGCTGCCTCCATCATCCTGGTGTAGAGGTTCCGAAATTCTTCCCATTGTTGGAACGTCGGACCTCTTCGTGTGGCACCCACACGTCGGTCCTGCGTTTCCTGCTCCACTAATGCGGCAAGCAGTGTTTCAGTGTGGCCTTGGAATTGCGGGCTGAGTTGCACGTCCAGATGAACGTTGTCGATCCCCTTGGTAAAACCGGCGAGATTAATCACTGCCGGCACCGCGGTGTGTAACGCAACTGGTGATTGGTTCGGGTCGGCCCGGGGATAGAAAAAGAGACATGCTCGACGGCACAGGTCTCGCAGTTTCATAGGCGCGTGTGTCTCACCTTCAAATAGCCACGTTGGTGCATGGAAAACTGGAAGCGCACACCACGATCTCTTGCCCTACGTTAGGAGCTGCGGTTGGGAATATTGAGCCAGCGGCTTATCCGACTACGTCTGCTCTCCTTCGTAGGTCGTCACGCCTCATGTCGCCAACATTCGAATATGGAAGAGTATTGTGCTGGACCAATAAATCGAATTTAATGCGGTGCGCCTCTGTTTCTTCCTGTGCTCGTACCGGTGGGTATTATTCCGGTCAGATGGGGAAGGCGTCCCTTCATTTATATACCCGCAGGCAATGGTTCTCCGAAAGAAAAACGAATATCGACCTAGAGCAAGGGCAGGTCACGGCCCGCCACTCAAGAATGTACGTAGTCCGAATTCTCGAATGGACGATGTTGCAGCGGGTGCCCCACTTTGTTGATATCAATGGAGCGTTGAGCCGCTTCTGATCGGGATTATTCGTGGAGTTTGCGACTGCGAATTGCGAACGGCAATTCGGGTAGGCCTGAGATGTGGACAAGCTCCACCTCAACTGGACTAGAGAGGTGTCCACCCATATGACGGCTATCGCAGAAGGACGGAAGGTTGCCTCGCTGCCTGAAGTGAGCACATCCGATGCTGAGCCGATAATGCCAAAGCGGGAGGAAACCGCATGTAAATTGTGGGAAAGAAATGGTGCCGAGGGACAGAATTGAACTGTCGACACCAGCCTTTTCAGGGCTGTGCTCTACCAACTGAGCTACCTCGGCACGAATCATGGCAAGATGAGCGACGCACTGTTACAGGATCGTCAGAGAAAAATCAAGCCACCTGGTCTGGCTGGTTGACTGGTTTATTTGGTTTGTTTCGTTTATTTCGTTGGTTTAATTCAACCAAATAAACAAGACGAACCAAATAGACCAAACAGACTAGATAGACCAGCTAGGCTGTGGCGGAGAGGGAGGGATTTGAACCCTCGGTAGAGGTTTTGCCCCTACGACGGTTTAGCAAACCGTTGCCTTCGGCCACTCGGCCACCTCTCCCCTGATCTCAGCTCATTGCAGGGTTCCCGATCAACTGCGACGGAGGTCGGCACTACAGGAAGACCAGCAAGCGATCGCGATCATACCCCAGGCCATGTGAGCGGCACAAGCGATTCGCGTCGTCGATCAAGAAAAACTCTGGAGGGATATCAGGTGGCGAATGGCCAATTGCGGGGTTTATGCGCGGCGCGCGGTCGATCGAGCAAATGGTTTCGTGTAACGGAGCTCAATATGGCCTGGTCTGACGACACCGCTGGCTGCCAACATGTGCAGCACAGTTCGTTTTTGTCGTTTCTGCCTGCTCTGCACTCTACGCAACTTCATGTATTGGATCAATGAAGTGATGACGTCCATCTTCTCTTCCTTCCAGACGATGCCAATGTCTTCCTATGCTCTCAGGCTAGACTGGGAGCCTCACCCAGTCACCGTGGACGTTGGCACTGAGCGCAGCGGGCAAAAAGTCCATCGGTTTGTGGCTGCATGTCCCAGCGAAGTACAAGGTGATACTTATGGGCTCCGCAGAAGGGGCAGGCGTTGTTCGCTAGCTCTCGACTATTGAGCCCCATTTTCCTGATCTCTTTGTGCGCTTTATTCGCTTTATGCACCGTGTCTAATCCCACGACGCGATACGATCTCATCACACTGATGAGTGTCATAATGGGACAAGAGGGAATTTTTGAAAATACCGTAGAGGTAGGTGGGACCGAACTAAAGGAGGGGGAAGATATTAATGTTAGGTTGGTCTATTGCCACTATAATTTGATTAAAACTATCAGTTAGTTATATCGGAACAATAAGCAATGACTGGAGATTGTATGTGTCCAGAAGAATGAGTAGGGATTGGATATTTATATGAGTAAACGAACCTAGAGCAACTGCCTAGGCCGTCAGCCCATGGGGATATGTAAGTTTAAGGATACGAGCTGAGGTAGGCCCCTCCATAATGGAGTCAACCCTGGCTACTCCTCTGGAAGCAGCATGTGAGATGGCCATAAAAGGGGAGTGGCTGAAAAACAATACATCGATTTCATCGGTGGCGGAGGGGGCGAGATTTGAACTCGCGGACCCCTTGCGAGGTCTCCAGTTTTCAAGACTGGCACGTTCGGCCACTCCGTCACCCCTCCATACCATGCTTGCCCCGATCCGGAGCCCGTACCATTATTCTTGGCGACGGGATAATATCCTCAAGTGTCTCATTCTTTCTTGATCCGTTCCATCCCCCTCATATAATGGCGCAGGGCCTCTGGTATCATGACGCTTCCATCCGGTTGCTGGTAGTTTTCGAGGATGGCCACAACGGTGCGGCCCACGGCGAGTCCGGACCCATTGAGGGTATGGACGAACTCCATTTTTGCGTCCTTTTTTCCGGATGCGCCTTTATATCGAATACCGGCGCGTCTGGCCTGAAACCCTTCAAAGTTGCTGCAGGAGGAGATCTCACGGAAGAGGTTCTGGGAGGGAAGCCAGATTTCGATGTCATAGGTTTTTGCGGCGGAAAAGCCCATATCGCCGGAGCAGAGGGTCATAACCCGGTAATGAAGTCCCAAACCTTGCAAGATTGCTTCGGCATTGCCGGTGAGTCGTTCCAATTCCTCATAGGACTGGTCAGGTTTTACAAAGGAGACCAACTCGACTTTATTGAACTGGTGCAAGCGAATGAGCCCCTTGGTATCTCTTCCGTAGGAGCCGGCTTCACGGCGAAAACAGGGGGTATAGGACGTATATCGGAGCGGCAGAGCCTGTTCGGTGAGCGACTCGTCGCGGTGAAGATTGGTCACCGGCACTTCTGCCGTTGGAATCAAGAAAAGGTCTTCATCACGCAGGCGAAATAGATCGTCCTCGAACTTGGGTAACTGGCCGGTTGCGGTCATGCTCGACCGATTGACAAGGAGTGGAGGTAAGACCTCCCGGTAGCCATGTTGTGTCGTGTGAAGATCGAGCATGTAGTTGATCAGAGCTCGCTCAAGAAGTGCGCCGGCCCCGGTCAGAACTGCGAATCTTGCCCCTGCGATCTTGGCGGCCCGGTCGAAGTCGAGGATGCCGAGGGTTTCACCGATCTCCCAGTGGCTCTTGGCCGGTGCAGGGAAGGAGGGTGGGGCTCCCCATCGTCTCACCTCCAGGTTGCTGGACGAGTCCTTACCAGCCGGCACCGAAGCATGTGGAACATTGGGGATATGAAGATTCAGACCGGTGAGGGTCTCTTCAACGACCCGTAGTTCGTCCTCCACCTTCTTGATCTGCTCGCCCACCGCCTTCATGGCCACCATGGAGGCATCCGCCGGCTGGTTTTCTCTCTTGAGCTTGGCAACCTCTTCCGATCCCTTTTTCAGTTCATGGCGAAGTTGTTCGACCTGACTCGTCAACGTACGACGTTGTTCGATCAATGTGCGGATGTGATCCCACGGGACGTCGGCGCCACGCGGGCCAAGCTGTGTTCTGATGGCGTCGAAATTGTCGCGGAGGCTGCGTAAATCGTACATAGGTGTGTGAACGCGGGAAGCGGAGGAAATTTAACATCGAGGTAGAGGTTAGTCAATCAATCGCGCGGTGGTCTTCTATCTTGGCTGAGGTGGCGCCCCCGTTGACAGAAGCTGCCGAATTGAGCAGCATGGCAATATGCGCAGGGTCATGAATCCACCTAATCCGTTTGAGTCGCAACACAGAGATCTCTTGGAGCCTGCTTCCCATGTAAAACTACACATGTATGAAGATGCCGCTCGTGAGATTCTCAGCCGAAACGACAGTCCTGACTTGCCGTTTCGATGGAGTCTCAATCCCTATCGTGGCTGCTTTCACGCCTGTGTCTATTGCTACGCCAGACCGACGCATGAGTACTGGGGCTTCGGCGCCGGAAGTGATTTCGAATCCAAAATCATTGTGAAGAAGGATGCCCCGACACTGCTCCGCAGGGTATTCCAGAAGCCCTCATGGGGAGGCGAATTGATATTGTTTTCAGGTAACACGGATTGTTACCAGCCGCTGGAAGCGTCGCTGGAGTTGACTCGGGCCTGTCTCAATGTCTGTGCTGAGTATCGGAATCCGGTGGGGATTATCACAAAGGGGGTGTTAGTACAGCGAGATCTGGACATCCTGCGTCGGCTTCATCAGGAGGCGTCGGTGCATGTCTATTTCAGCATACCGTTTTCGGACGACGAGGTCGCGAGAAAGGTCGAACCCCACGCGCCGTCCAGCCGGAAACGCTTCGAGGCGATGGCAACTTTGGCGGATGCCGGGATCCCTACTGGGATTTCGTTGTCTCCGATTATTCCTGGTCTTAACGACGAGGATATGCCTGATCTCCTGGCCAGAGCGAAACAAGCCGGAGCGGGAGAGGCCATGGCAACACTTCTCCGTCTATCCGGCTCTGTCGAGCCGGTGTTCATGGAGCGAATGGCCGCAGCATTTCCTGATCGAATGGCTAAGATGACGAGCCGCATTCGAGAGGTGCGTGGCGGGGCACTCAGCGAGGGGGCTTTTTTCGACCGCCATCGCGGCTCTGGACCCTATTGGGTCATGATCGAACAATTATTCCAGATCTCCAGGCGAAAAGCGGGATTATCGGCGCTATGTGACATGCCGGTTCCCGCAACCTTTCGGAGGCCTGGCCTTGAACAAACCGCCTTATTTTGAGACTGTTGCGAAACTCTCGAGACAAGGAGCGTACCATTCGTTTCAACAAGGACGACAGGGCTGGGGAAGAGGCTGAGAGGATGATGGAAAAACCTGTCCAGCACAGCCGCAGCGAGTGAAGAAGGCTTAGGTCGAGGTTAAGGTTAAGTGTCGAACAGGTTCTTGTTTGCTCAACCTTAGCCTCAGCCTTAACCTTCCCATGAAGCTGGCGGGCTTTTACAACATCCTCACTTTACAACGCAGGGGGATGGGGGAAAGGAGCAAGATGAAACATAATCCAGGCTTTTTGAAGTTGGTGAACGAGGCACGCGCAGGGGTCAAGGAGTGTACGGTCGCAGAGGCAAAGACCAGGCTCGATCGGGGTGACATACAGCATTTTCTCGATGTGCGGGAGGATACCGAGTATGCAAAGGACCATGCGAAGGGGGCTCGACACCTGGGGAAAGGGATTATTGAGCGTGATGTGGAAACATATATCCCTAATAAGGACGAGGCCATTCTCCTGTATTGCGGAGGTGGCTACCGGTCCATATTAGCGGCAGACGCACTCCAGCGTATGGGTTACATCAATGTGGTGTCAATGGATGGGGGAATCAAAGGCTGGCGGGATGCAGGCTATCCCATTGAACGTTGAGCGGGAAAAGAGGGGTAGCCTAGTCGTCCTCGTGCTCGCGGAACGCGCACACTCAGAAGGTGCTCGTTCGACACGCGCACTAGAGGATCACCCAGGCTACCCCTCAGAGAGATATGAAATAGGAAAGGCGTACGAGGGTTACTTGCTGTTGACCCGGTCAAATTCTTTGATGACCTGGTCGGTTAAATCGATGGTGTCCTTGTTGTAGATCACAATTTTGACGACTTGTTCGCTGCCCTTATCAACCACGAGAGCAAAGCCGCCTTTTTCCGCGACGGTCTTGGTGGCCGAAGAAATTCGCTTCATATAGTCATCGAGTAATTCCTTCTGCTTTCCCTGCAATTCCTGGTTGAATTCCTGCGCCCGTTTCTGGAAGTCCTGGACCTTTGCGCGGAACTGGGTCTCTTTTTCTTTTTTTTCGGTGTCACTCAATTTCCCCATTTGGTCCTTGAGCGTCTTCTCCTGGTTGCGCAAGTCCTCTTCATCCCCGGCCAACAATTTCTGCCTCGTGGCGACATATTCTTTGAAACCATCCAGGGCTTTTTTGCCCGCCTTTGATTTTTCTAACACCGCCTGAGGATCGACGACTCCCATCTTGAACGCGTCGGCAGCCTGTGCCGCAGGAAGCGCCGTGAGTACCAGGATGGCCGTGGCAGCCAACGTGAGGGTTGTCCGCCTCAAGAGAATTCCCATCATATACATAACACGCGCTCCTTGTTGTAAACCCTGGACATCGTGCAGCGGGTGCGAGAATAGCTGGAGGGCCCTGGTCTGTCAAGAGATCCGGTCGCAGGGTGTAAAGACCTTCATGTAAAATAACGGCTGGTGTCAAACTTGTACTCGGTGTTGTCAACCAAGCGGATGATATGGTGGCGGAACTCGCCGGTCTCATCTTTCTCAGTCAGGTCTACTTCGCGCCCGTGCTCGACCGAGTCCCCCTGCGGATCGGCGATGACTCTGACGATGGGTCGTTCGGCATTCGCTTTGTCTGCCGCAGGCTTGAGTACGACCGCCAACTCGTTTGTCTCCAGCATGACCAGGCTGCCGATGGGAATGATACCGACACAGTTCACGAACAACTTGAGCAGCACCGGATCAAATGCCTTCCCGGATTTCGAGAACATCATATTCAATACTTTCGATGGGGACATGGGCTCTCGACGATACACACGGGAGGAGGTCATGGCGTCATAACAGTCTGCGATGGTGAGAATACGTCCGGTGAGTGAGAGCGTCCAGGGCACGGCCAGTTTCGGATATCCCGAAAAGTCCTGATTCATATGGTGTTCAAACGACGCTGCCGCCATGCGCCCCGGTAAATTCGTGATGCCTCTCATTCTCGACAAAATTAGAACTCCCTCCGTGGGGTGATTGCGCATCAGCATCCAGTCATCATCGGTGAACTCTCCCGGTTTGTTCAGGACTTCAAGGGGAATGGTGGATTTGCCCATGTCATGGAACAGCGCGGCTAGGCCCAAGTCGGCTAATTCCACTTTTGGATAGCCGACGCGATTTGCCAGGGCGATGGACAACAACGACACATTGACCGAATGGTTATGTGTGTACTCATCGTGACAGCGAAGGGTCGTGAGACCCAGGACCGTCGCTTCGTCATCCTGCATGATATCGATGATGTTTTGAATCGCTCGTTTGGCTTGTTTAAAGCTGACTGTTCCTCCCTCACGGGCTGCTTTCGTCAGAGATCCAACGGATTCTCCCACTTTGACGTAGCCGTTCTTAGCGGCTATTTTCCGATGCCCCTTTGAATCGACGTTTTTTACGCCATCGGATCCCGCGCTGTTCGTATCTCCGGATTGCGATGACGCTGTCGCTCCGGTTCCTGGGCGGATTTGCAGTTCCCGTTGTTCTTCTAACCCAATGCCCGCGACATTCCGCGAAATGATCTCTTTCTGCAGGTCTTCGATGGTATTCTTGGCTGGGTCAAGACTGACGAAGAGGGCGGCAAACTCACGTAGATCCTTCGACTCCACCGCCAACGAAAAAGTGATGCCGCCAATTTTCCAGACATTCAAGACATCGATAATGCTGGTGGCGACCGCCATCTGCTGAGCGTTCACTTTTAAGTGACTGTCTCCGAGAAACAAGAAATCGTTTTGCAGACGGAGCATCAGCGGTTGATCCTGCGCCATGGTTTTGATCAGAGTCAGCATCGTATCGACTGGTTTGTCCAGCGCGGAGTTCGTGCGTTCATAGATGCGGGAGGTCTTGATCAAGACGTTTAACTGTGTGACCAGTTGAATGCCCAATATGGCCATCTGCTGGTCAAGGATGTCCCTGGCTTCAGACCCATGGGCGATTTTTCTCGACAAAGACCGTTCATGGGTCAGGATCGGCTGGGCTTGTTCCTCCGCGACCGGGGTCTCGTTGATCTTGATGTCATTCACGGCAGCGGCTCCTTACCTATGATGCAGCCTGCTTGGGGTGGTGTTGTCGTCGTTGGGCCTGGACGAGCGCCGTGGCGCACGCTTGCCGTACAGCGGCACTGGCCTTTTTCTGGCCGAGCGCAAGGGCGGCGAGAGCGGCAGGAGTAGCCAATTTCCCTAATGCCTCAGCGGCGAGGGCGGCAAGCTCATCCTTTTTCTTGCGGTTGATCCAGGACCATTCCGTGAGCAAATGTTCAAAGAACGGAATCACTTCGTCGTTACTCGTCGCTCGCATGGCTTGGAATATCGCGCGCTTTTCACTGAGAGGCCGATCCATAAATGTGTCTGCCGATACGAGTGGTGACCACACAGAGTACGGAGCCGTATATTGACCGGTCGTGAGCAGTTTGAGCGCCGCAAACCGCACCGACTCCTCTGTATCGGTCAAGAGCGAAATCAGTTTCGTACCGTTCCCGCTCGGGCGGAATATCCCGATGGCCCGCACCACTTCCTTCCTTACTTGAACGTCGGGGTGGCGCACCAGTTTTTCGATGGAATCCGCAAAGCGGGGATCGTTCCATTTGAGGAGGATTGCAAGGAGATTTCTGACGTAACGGGGTCGGCGGTCCGCCAAACCACGAAGCAAGTGGTCCGGTTGATCTTTCGCGAGTGTCTCGAGGGCTCCAGCTACGATCGCCTGATGGGTTGCATCCTCCAGATTTGCCAAGAGAGCACACAAGGCGGGAATGCCAGCAGACGTCATCGACAACAGAACCGTTGTCAACCCATCTGTGGCTGCGCCAGGCGTCCTATTCAAATACCCTTCAATCATCCTCATCCGATCCGGTCGACAGAGGGTATCGAGGAGAGACGTCAACTGTTTCTTGTGGTCGTCGCCGAGATCAGGTCTCATTTCGGCGGTGACTTGCAGGAGTCCCAACACGCTTTCTAATACGATCCATTTGCCTTGGGCCATCAATGAGTCGAGGACTTGTCCCCAGAGATCGAGCAACTTGGTCAGGATGACAGGAGATTTTTCCGAGGCCAAGATCGCGGTGAGCATGTCCAAAATGTATGTCGTATGATCCCTGGCGCTTTCAGCCTCGATTTCCTTGACCAGCTGAGCAAATTCTTCGTCGGAGACTTCGTAGCCTGCGAGACCGGACTTAAACCGGCCGGCCTGGCCGCTAGAGTTCGCCCCCGATTTCTCGCCGGCCTGGGTCACGCCATCGCTGCCTCCTGTGCCGCCAATTTCTCCAGCTTCTGTCGCTGCTTCCTTCTTAGCGCGCGTCTGCTCCCGATCGAGAATCTCCCTCAAGCTTGATTCCGATGCCTCCAGCATTCCAGCAGTATGGAGCACAAAGGCTTCTCCCCCGGCAGATGATTTGGCGATTTCTTCGGCGGTCACGAGCGTAATGGCGGAGAGATTTTTCGACCATAGGCGAGTCACAATATCGTCATCCTCCTCCTCGGACTCGACGCTGTCCCACAGTGAATCGAGGAGGAAGGTGAGGTCTTCCGCAGACAGGCCTTCGAGGAACGCGAGCTCCCGAATGCCATCCGAATAGAGCTTGAAGGCGACGCTTTCATTACTTGAGTCCTGTTCAGATTGGTAGACAACTTCCCCGTTGAAGTACAACTCAGAACGTTGAATCAGAAATGCCAGTTTGTGGTAATTGTTCAGGTGTGCCGTGAGTCCTTCGAACAATTGCTGGAAGAATTTCTGCGCGACGGGATTCGCGGCCCCGTAAGTTCGACTGGACTTCGCAGTCTTGTCCAACAGTGCGAGAACCCGCTTGACGGAAGCCAGTTCCGGATTGGCCGGTTCCTTTGCAGGCGCCATCGGTAGCCCACCGCCGTCTGTTTTCAGCCCATCCATGATGAGTTAGTCGTACCGTGGAGTTTCTGAATCGTCAAGAGAATAGCCGCTCTTTGGCAGCCGTATATAGGGAGGAATCCCCAATTGATTTTCCTCCGGCAGTAAGCGGAACAAGGGCATTGTGAAGCTGATGACAGGCCGGTAGAATGAACTTTAGAGCAATGATTGAGTCAGGGCACATTGTCTGTTTCGGCGATAGCCTGACGGCAGGGTTTCAGACGCCCACAGCCGACAACCCCCAAGGTGTCCTGACACCGTACGGGACATTTTTGCAAGAATTGACAGGGCCTGCCGTCCGTGTGTCTGTGAGCGGTATCTGTGGCGAGCTGACCGGAGAAATGGCGATGCGGTTTCGATCGGCTGTGCTTGCACCGCAGCCGACTCATGTCGTCATTCTTGGCGGAACGAACGATCTGGGATGGAACGCCGCGCCGGCGGACATCATGCGCAATCTCCTCACGATGTATGAACTGGCTGCGGCGGCTGGGATCAAGCCGGTGCCGGTGACCGTTCCGTCGATCAGAGTGGGTGACGATCTTCGCAGTGAGGAGGGGCGTCGGTGGTTCGCCGAGCACCTTGATCGGCGGCGCCAACTCAATGGATTAATTGCACGATATGCCGAATCACAGCGCCTGGCGCTGTTCGACCTCTTCGCGGCAACCGTAGACCCAGAGTCACAACAGCTTGCGGGCGGATACTCCAACGATGGGCTGCATTTGACCACCAGCGGATATCGCTTATTTGCGGATCGCTTGTTCCATGAAGTGTTTGCGAGAACGGAGCTGAGCTGATCATGATGCATGACGTGACTGATCGGGATTTCGACCACGTTGTCAGCCAGGCCGAGGTTCCGGTGCTGGTGGAGTTTTGGAAGCCAGGATGCGGGAGTTGCCGGGCACTGATGCGTGAGCTCGAAAAGCTGGAGCACGATGTGGCAGGTAAGGTTTTGATCCTGAAAATGAACGTCGAGGAGAACTTCCAGATTCCAGCGGAGCTGGAGATCCACTCATTGCCGGCACTGGCCTATTATCAAGAAGGAGTATTCACGCGATTCATCGGTGGTCTTGGAACGAGAGAGGAAATCTCTAGACAGCTATGGTCGAAATGACCTGTGTGGCTATAATGTCCGCCATGTCCGTCCATCCTTTTCGATGAGACGATCAGCCTCTACCGGTCCACAGGTCCCTGCAGGATATTCAGGAAGCCAGCGCAACCCCTGCCGGTGCCATCCTTCAAGGATCTTCGTAATCCAGGCCCAGGAGGCTTCAACCGCGTCGCGCCGCATGAATCGTGACGCATCGCCGGCCATCACGTCCAAGAGTAACCGCTCATAGGCTTCAGGCGAGGGCCGACCGAAGACATCGCTATATTGAAAGTCCATTTCCACCGGGTGCGTCTCCGCGCGAGTCCCCGGTACGCGCGAGACGATGCGGAGCGAGAGCCCTTCTTCCGGCTGGATACGCAATGCCAATACATTAGGCGGTTGCGGTTGCTGCGCATTGGCGTTGAATAAGATGTGCGGAATATCCTTGAATTGCACCGCGACCTCGCTGGCTCGTTGAGGGAGCGCTTTTCCCGTGCGCAGATAGAAGGGGACTCCAGCCCAGCGCCAATTTTCTACGAAGCATTTGAGCGCGACATAGGTTTCTGTCGTGGAGTCGGGATGGATGCCGTTCTCGCGACGATACCCGGGGATGGGCTTGCCATGGGTTGTGCCGGCGCTGTATTGCGCACGGACGGTGACCTGGTCGACATCCTGATCGGTGATAGGCCTCAGGCAGCGCAGGACTTCCATCTTCGCATTGCGCACCACGTCAGGATCAAGGGAATAGGGAGGTTCCATCGCGACCAGACAGAGCAGCTGGAGCATATGATTCTGCACCATGTCGCGCAAGGCGCCGGCCTCTTCGTAGTAACTTGCCCTGGTCCCGACACCTTCGGCTTCGCTCACCGTGATTTGCACATGATCGATATATTTGTGGTTCCAAATCGGCTCGAAGATGCTGTTGGCGAAACGGACGACCATCAAATTCTGGACAGTTTCTTTCCCCAGATAGTGATCGATGCGGAAGATTTGTGACTCGTCGAACACGCGCCCGGTCACATGGTTGATCGCTTCGGCGGAAGCCAAATCGCGGCCGACCGGTTTCTCCACGATGATGCGGGCGTACGGCGCCGGAGTTTCCGGCTTCGTAGCCATCCCGGCTTGCTCGAGCCCCTCGCAAACAGATGCGAATGAACTGGGAGGGATGCTCAGATAGAAAATCCGGTTGCCTGGCAGCTGAAAGGTCTGTTCGATGTCTTCTGCCCGGGACTTCAGCTTGGCGTAGGTGTTCGGATCGTCATTTCCCCCTGACACGTAGAAGAGATGCGGCGCGAAGTCTTTCCACTTGTCCTCTGCCAACGCTTGCCGGGAATGTGCGACGACACCATCACGAACCGTGGTGCGAAACTCTTCGTCCGTCATCAACTTGCGACCCAGGCCGATCACCGCATACCGTGGAGGGAGCAATCCGTCGAGGAGTAGGTTGTAGAGGGCAGGAATCAGTCTCCGGCGAGCCAAATCCCCGGAACCTCCGAAAATGACGAGCGTACATGGCTCGACTGGGGGGATCGTTTCCTGTGAAGGGCTGATGTCGATACGGGGGCTATTCGGTGGCATAGAAGGCTGAGCCCTTACCGTCGGACTGCGTGGCCGCCGAATGCCTTCCGCAACGCGGCCAGCATTTTTTCCGCAAATGATTCGCTCTGCCGAGATCGGAAACGAGTGAAGAGGGCAGTCGCAAGTGTCGGGACCGGCACATCCTTCTCGATCGCGTCGGCGATCATCCAGCGCCCCTCGCCGGAATCTTGTACATAGCCTCTCAATTGCTCCAGCTTTGGATCCTCTTTCAAGGCGCCGGCTGCCAGCTCCAAGAGCCAGGATCGGACGACGCTGCCGTGCATCCAAAGATCTGCAATCTTTGCAAGATTCAGCTGATAGTCGCTCTTCGCCATGAGCTCGAAGCCTTCTGCATACCCTTGCATCATGCTGTACTCAATTCCATTATGGACCATTTTTACATAGTGGCCTGCGCCAACCTTGCCGACATGGGCCCACCCCTGTTCCGGCGCCAACGTCGTGAAGATCGGCGCAAGCTGCTTCACGGGCGCCTCGTCGCCCCCGACCATGAGGCAATAGCCGACTGTCAGTCCCCAAATGCCGCCGCTGGTGCCGGCATCGACATAGTGAATCTGCTGTTTCTGGAGGTCAGCGGCCCGTCGAACATCGTCGTGGAATCTGGTATTGCCGCCATCGATCACCGTGTCGCCAGCCTGGAGCAGCGCCGCAACGGCTTGAACGGTCTCTTCCGTCGCTACACCGGAGGGGACCATGATCCAGACCGCGCGTGGAGCCTTGAGCTGGCCGACGAGATCTGCGAGCGAGGTCGCGCCGACACAGCCGACGGCTTCGGCCTGTTTGATCAAATCGGCCGACCGATCGTAGACCACCACCCGGTGCCGGTCGCGTTGCAATCGGGTCACCATATTCATGCCCATTTTCCCAAGCCCGATGAATCCGATTTCCATTGTGACTCCTTGCTAGCAGGATGCTAGAAAAACCGCCGGGGTTAGGCGGAAGGTTTAAGCGCTGCTCTGCCTCGCCTGTCAGTCGATTCGGGCAGGATTCGGGACGTCCTTAAAGAGAATATCGGCGAGGTCGCGGCCAAAGTTGAGCCGTTCCGGCAAGGTTGCGGCAGTTAGGAAGCGTCCAGCAAGGTCACCTAACTCCGCATCGCGGGAGGCCATAAACTTCGGCGCCTCAATCGGAGCAGTCAGCCAGAAGCCCCGAAGCCGAAAGAACGAGTTGATAAAGTCATCAAAAAATATCGAGAGTATGTACTGAGCGGTTGCCGGCTTGTCTGCCAGATCTCGCGCCTTTCCCAGCCAATGGAAACACTCTGCCTTCATCCGAATCTGTTCGTTGATGGTGACGGGGGGCGGTCCCTGTCGAAACCGGTGATTGGCCCGTTCGATCAACTTCGCGCCGATATTGTCGTGATCGAACAGGATCCGAGCTTTGCGCAGGAGAGACGGGAGACGTGGCGAGTAGGGGAGATCCTCCTCAAACTCTTGATGTCCACGATATCGGATGTCAGCCAGGCGGTCGGAAACACGGACGATTTCGTGGCTGTCGGCCTGTCCTTTGACCAGGGCAATGAGATCAATATCGCTGTGGGCCGTGATCGCGCGGCGAACGCTGGATCCTACCAGGATTACACTGACAAGGTCCCCTCCACGACGACCACGGACATGGCGCACGGCGATTGCGACAAGCTCTTCAAAACCCGGCTCATCTATTGGGTCCGGTTGTTCCGGCGGTTCTGGAATCGCCAGGAGTTCCGCCTTCAATTCTTCTGATGTTGGAACAGGTTGAACCGTAGGGCTGTCCATCTTAAGCTCCCTGTGCGAGCTGAATGTGTCGCGGGAGCGATTGCAGCCAATCCTCGAAGGGTTGGTCCGCATCGACGACAATTTCCAGCTTACCGTTAGTCAATCGTCTGACGGCGCCCGGGCTTTGTGGGGACAAGGGAATTTCGACCCATTCCCGGTTCAGTCCAAGAGAATCAGTGACCCCTAGGATTTGGGTGATGTGTTTGAACGATACAACGGTCAACGGCATAGGTACCCCATGACTGGCATTCTAGATTTCAGGGGGAGAGCTGTCAATGAGTCGTGATTTCAGTTTGCCAGAACACGGGAAAGGATCGCGCAGGCTTCATCAGTCATGGCACTAGAGATATCCAGATGCGTCACGGCACGAAAACTGTTGCCACCGAGAGCATTGATCAAGACCCCTTCTTTCTTCAGCGCCGCCACAATTGCCGGGGGAGCAAGGCGGTGACCGATGACATCGAAGATCACGATGTTCGTATCGACATCGTGGGGGTTGATTCTGACCGTCGGAACACTTTGCAGCCCTCGTGCCAACCGCTTGGCGTGGTCATGGTCCACTTTCAATCGCTCGATATGGTGTTCCAGGGCATAGATGCCGGCAGCGGCGAGGATACCGGATTGACGCATCGAGCCGCCATACATGCGGCGCAGCCGTTTGGCTTTGTCGAGGAGCGTCAGATCATTCATCATCAGCAGCGAGCCCACCGGCGCCCCCAGTCCCTTTGAGAGACACACCGAAAGCGTGTCAAAATGCTGGGCATAGGACGCCGGTGGCAGGGTCGTTGCGGCGATCGCATTGAACAGCCGTGCCCCGTCCAAATGCATGGGAATGCCATGCGTTGCAGCCACAGCACGAATCCGCTCGATTGTTGCCAGAGGATATATGGTCCCCCCGCCGCTATTGTGAGTGCTCTCAAGGCAGATCAGCGCTGTTTGAATAGTATGTGGATCTTTGGGGCGGACGGCTGCCTCGATCTGCTCGGCTGAGATGAGCCCTCGATCGCCTGCGACCCAGTGGAGTTGGACTCCTGCCAGTGCTCCAGCGGCTCCCTGTTCATACCGCACGATATGGGCCCTGCTTTCGACGATCACCTCTTGGCCCGGTTGACTATGGAGGCGAATCGCAAGTTGATTCGCCATCGTGCCAGAGGGGACGAAGAGAGCGGCCTTCTTCCCAAACATTGCCGCAGTCATGTCTTGGAGCCGGTTGACAGTGGGATCTTCTCCGTAGACATCGTCTCCCACATCTGCGCGTGCCATGGCCTCTCGCATCGCGTCTGTCGGTTTCGTGACCGTATCGCTTCGCAGGTCGATCATAGTGGTCCTTTGGGACGCCGCAAGATTGTGGCGGCGCATTCTAGCACGGGGAGGGACGGTCCGGTGAGCCCCCCGTGCTCGCGCAACGCGCGGCTTCAGAAAGCCCTCGTTGGACGCGCGCAGTGGGGGACTCATCCGGACCATCCCTCAAACAAAGTAAACAACTCCCCCAAGCTCGTTTGTCCTTACCTGGAACAGTACGCGTGTTCGGTCTGACTGCGGCCGTCGAACGAGCACATTCCGATCGTGCGCGTTCCGGGAGCAAAAGGCCGACACGGGTATTGTTCCGTCTCTCCCAGCTTTGCGTGTGAAAAAACCGCGTGCTATAGTCGCCGCCACATGTTTGATGACGTCAAACAGGGATAACATACTTTGCGCCATGGCACATACTTCGTGAGGATATAATGCCTGAAGTTCCAGCTAAGCTCTACCTTGATAAACTCTTGAAGGATTGCAGGAAAACCGCGCGAGATCTGAGACTTCTCTCTGGTCCTGTAAAGGAAAAAGCCCTGCGGGCCATGGCGGACCGATTAGCGGCTGACGAGGAGAAGATCCTATCGGCAAATGACAAGGATGTGGATGCGGTTGGAAAGTCCTTCGAAACCGACGTCATGAAGGACCGGATGAAAGCCGCCGTGGCCCGCCTTCGCATGACAGCAGATGATATCAAGCAGATGGTCGATCGCCTCCGTATGATCGCAGGCCTGCCGGATCCGGTGTGCGAAGTCACTTCACGATGGGAACGGCTCGACGGATTGCAAGTCAGCCGTGTCCGCGTCCCGATCGGTGTGATCGGTGTCGTATCAGAACTGAGCCCGCTCATTACCGTGGAGTCGATCGCACTCTGTTTCAAGTCGGGTAACCTCTGTGTTTTTCGTGGCGCGCCTGAATGGGGCTTGACGCAACAGACGATTGCGACCGGCCTGCAGGAAGCAGCGGAACAAAATGGGATACCGGCAGGCGCATGGGTGATTATCGAACGTCCGGATAAAGACGTAGCGGTCGAGCTCATCCGGGCCGGCAAGAGTCTCGATGCCATTATTCCTCGAGGAGGAGCCGCTCTCCGGAAGGCAGTCATCGAACAGACGAAGATACCGGTGCTCTGCACGGATGGAGGGCTTACGACCATGTATGTCGATGCCGACACCGATATGCCGATGGCTCAAAATATCGCAATCAATTCCAAAGCGCAGGAGGTTGGGGCCTCGAATTCCCTCGACCAGCTGCTCGTGCAACAGGTGATCGGGCGGCAGTTCTTGCCTCCGTTGATCAACCGTATGCTCGCAGAGTTTAAAATCGAGGTACGGGCCTGTCCCAAAACTATGGCTCTCATGGGGCAAATGGCTATGACCGGGCATGCCTCGATCATTCCGGCAAAGGAGGAGGATTGGCATACGCAATTTCAGGGGCCCCTGTTGGCAGTGAAAATGGTCGCGAATATGGATGATGCTTTGGCACACATTGTGGCGCAAGGACCCTGTCTTACCGCCGTCATTGCCACGACAAACTATGATGCGGCCATGCGGTTCACACGCGAAGTGGATGCCGGCGCCGTGCTCGTGAATGCGTCGTCCCGCCTCAATGCCGGCGACAGTTACGGTATGGGCGCCGATGTCGGGCTCAGCGGCTCTCGTCTCCATGCCAAGGGTCCGATTGGCCTTGAGCAATTGACCTGCGAAAAGTATGTCGCCTTTGGATCGGGTCAACTCCGGTACCCGCATCCGGTGCCGGAGACGTATTTTGATGCGATCATGCTCAAGAGGCCGTAACTCGTGAAGCGTGAATCGTGAAGCGTATGTGGTCGAGAGGGACGTGTGTCTCGTGATACGAGAGACGAGATACGAGATACGAACGACGCTTCACGCACTAGAAGCCCATCTTGCCTGGTGGGGTCTCCGGCAGTTTACGTCGGACGAGGCCTACTTTCAGTGGCAGCGGCAGATCCTCCCGCCCGTGGAACTGGCCACATTACATCGACTGATCGAGCAAAAGCGTAGGGGAGCCGTTGTCGACGAAGTGGCGTTTTACGACGCCACAGCCGATCCCCGTATCTTGCCGGTCCTATATAGCCAACAGTACGGGTATTACTTGGCTGTCGGTCCACGGGTCGCGGATCGCGTCGGTGATGCTGACTCCATACTGGACGTCGGCTGCGGGGTGGGCATTCTCACAACATTCTACGCGAGGCGGTACCCAGACAAGACTGTTGTCGGGATCGATCGCTCGCCTGCCTCGATTGCGCGAGCGCAGCAACAGGCTAAGGCGCTCAATCTGATGAACGTGCAATTCGAATGTCTCGATCTCGATCACCGGGCCCCCACTCGCTCCTTTGATCTGATTCTTGCCACACATGCGCTCCTACAAGCAGAGCATGATCCCGGCATTCCCAGTCGAAGCTGGAAGACGTTCGAACGCGCCGGCGAGGGACAGCAGCAAGCAGACTTTGAGCGGCGAACCGGGATCGGCGGCAGGCTCGATCGTCTCTGCGCCCTGCTCTGCGCACAGGGAGGCATGATCGTCTGCGAGAAGACCCGTCAATTGGCAAGGCGAGTCCCGTTCCAACGTGCTTTAGCTGCACGAGGGCTCGGCCTGAGCGAACAGCCGGAATTGATTCGATACTCTCTGGTCGAAGAAATTGCCGACGACGGACCCTTCTTCCTATTGGGGGTAGGGCAATCGCATGAGGTGCAATGGAATGAATCGCCCGAGCCGGATGAGGGTACCCTATTCGATCGCACGAAGCAGCTGTCCGAGTCGACCGATCCAGACGTGCCGCTCTATGAAAACCATTGGCCCTCTGCGCAGCGTGTATGGGAACAGTTGCAAAACAGGCATCTGCTCAACGAGAGCACTCGGCAGGAGCCAGATGGCCGCCAGTTGCACGTCGAACTCGGGCAGGCAGAGGAAGGGGTCTATCTCTATTGCGCCAATACTTTTGATCAACGCCAGCTGGTGATCGTCGAACCGGCCCGCAGAGGCATGCTAGAGGTTTACTATCAGGAGATTGTGAACAGCATCCATAAACGGAAAGACTGAAACAGTCTACTGCCTGCCCTGGTTGGCGTGGCCCTATTCTTACCGTTCCCAGGGGAACGCGTGAGGGCGATCCGTGGAATGAGGGTCATCCGGTCGTTCGAGATTCTCATTGAATGCGGTGGAAAACTCGTTGCGAATATAAGCGTCAAAGACCAGGCGATCGGTGAACGATAAACGCATCGGCGTATGATGCCGGCTCGAAGGCTTTCGATCCACCTCCACGACCGTGGCATTTGAGAAGCCAAATCGATCGGCGATCCGGTAGGCGGCTTCGCGGTCCCCTGTTACCAGGCCTCCGAAGCTTCCGATCGTGTACTTCAGTGGAACGATGACAGTGTAGTCGAGGAGCGTCGAGAAGGCACCGGCTACCCCCCCAACTTTTGAGACGACATCCTGGTTGGCTCCTGATCTGGTATTGAGGTAGACCTTGAAGGCTTCCGGGTATCGAGGATCGACAAGAGCCTGTCCAATGCTTGGTCCCGCAATGCCGACGACTTTGACGACACGGTAGTTATGGTGTGTGAGAATCTGCGAGGCGGTAGCGCTGCGTTGCACACCGCCGCTGTGCCCTGCCAGATACAGGCGGTCTTCACGGCTCGCCTGATCAATAACATACCGGGCTTCGCTATAAGCCGGGCCATGCGACAGATTGAACATCGACCAGACGACATCGATGACCGTGCCATGCCGATAGGGTGGGCTGTAAATGTCGTACGTGGGATAGCTCTGCTTAGCAAAGAGGGCCCAGAGCCCTGTGTCTTGGCCCCATTTATTCCCGCCATAAATACCCCGCGATAAGAACAGCTTTCGGCGGACCGTAGGCGAGGGGAGGTCATTCTCTGATCGGTCGAATGCGAAATTATATTGGAAGAGTTGTCCCACCAGCGGCGTCTCGATCAGAAGCCGATAGAGCCCCCATTCGGCTCCCCCGCGGGGAAGGGTGGTGGCTTCGACATAGAGTGCGTTATAGGCTGTTTGGAGGTTCTGTAGGGGATAGTTGTACGCGTCCCTTCCAAACGCGAGCCCGGCGATGAAGCTGAAGGGAACTTTAACCACCTCAAACGCTGCATTTTTCAGACCGATCACGAGAGAGAAGGGGTATCCGGTAACGTGCCAGAGGTTTTCTTGCCATGGTGAGGGCTTCTCTTCCGAACGTTTGGCAGGCTCATCTGCCGTAAGTTCTACGAATGGCTTGGGGCTTGCCTCATTGGCATAGCTCAGGTCGTAGCCGATCAGTTGAACCGGCGATGGGTTGTCGGATGCCCGCCCTCCGTTCTCTGGTGCGGTTTGCTTGAAATAAAACGTCACTCCATAGCGGACAAGCGTCCGCTCCGCGTCCCAGGGCAGTTCATAGCTGAGGACAAAATAGCGTTGGCTCCGCTGCGTGCCTTTCGCCTCCACTTGCATAATGTCAAAGAGAAGTTGCTCATACAAATCCGCGGGGGTGACTACAATGCGGTAGAGGGATCGCGCCTTGAGGCAGGAGGACCCCGGCGAGGCATCCGTTTCGCCGCTCTCCATGCCTGCCCGGGTCTGCTGAATTTGGCTTGGGTCAGAGAGGCTTCCGCACCACTGTGATTGCCGCGCCCGGATAGTCTCGACCAAGTGGTAGGTGTCGCGCGCATCTTCATCCGGCAGGAGTTGCTCGCTTGCCAGATCCTCCACGAGTTGCGCGGATCGTACATATTCCCGGAAACGGTCCAGACCATGATCTGGATCGGTCGCATCCAGGGCATAAGTGGTCAACCATTTCTTCGAAACCGCTTCGATGGGAGGAGCGTCTTTGACTTGGACAGGGCGACCTTTGCTGTCCGTGCAATGATCCAATCCTTGCGTGCTCTTGTGAAGGGCTGTCTCAAATTCTACCTGGAGAGTTTTGATCGTCCACTTGAGGGACCGGTTCTTCTCAACGACCGTTGCGACAACATCGTCGAGTCGCAGGACACATTGTTCTCGGCCGGCTCGGCCTGTATTCTCACTTGGATCGCCAATAGCAATGGAGTAGGGAAGGGAGGACGCGCAACCGGCTAACGTGAGTGCACAGACCGTTGTGGCTGCTAGTCGCATAGGCATCGTCCTTCCGTTTCGGAAACCGACTCTCCAGGATTAGGAGAGTGTTCCTACGCTAAATGAATCGGGAAAGCAACCACATGCCCTATTCCAATTCATGTGTAATTAGGGTATGAAGTGGGGGCCGTGATTGCGGCGCTATCAATATCACTCATCAGCATAACCAGAGGAGACGCGCGATGGCGAAGGGTATGGCACAGAAGAAATCGGACAAGAAGAAACCAGCCAAGACCGCGAAGGAAAAGCGAGCTGATAAGATTGCCAAGAAGATGGGCTAGCGTTGGGGCTATGTAGCCTTCAAGCTCAGCCCTGTCTTTGAGATCATAACAGGTGAAGCGCCGGCACTCCTCAGCCTGTCTCCCAGGCAGGATGACAGGAGAACCTCTTGAAGACTTTCAGCCGTTTGATCGAGGAGAAAGTCGAGCCCAATGACGGCATAATGGAGTGGATGACCTTGGGGCCCATCGATACGGAATACCTGCGCGCGATGGGTTCCGTCTTGAATATCGGAGATGTGGTGCTGAGGGAACTGCTGACGCAGGTATAGCCGGACGACATCGAACTTAGCTAGATTGCCCACACGCTCCAGTATACGCCCTAGACGTTCGTGAAGTCATGTGGTCGGACAAAGTTGTCCTGCCCCGATCACTTCTTCCTATAGACGTTCAACCCTACTTTTTCCGTGCGATCGGGAATAGTCACATTTCCCTCCGTGGAGGCAATGATGATGGTCTTGCCTGAGGCGGAGGGTCCGAACTCTTTGGACAAATCTACCTTGATCGTCAACAGGGTCCCTACGACGGTCATCTCCACATTCTTCATGATGCTAGCCTCTCAGTGATGGACGACGTGTGAGTATGCACTGTCCGAATAATGGTACAACCACTACCGCGGGCAGAGGAGGAAGTCAATGAGCGGAGCGCGGGACAAGCGAGAAAGGCGCGACATGCATGCATTACTCCCCAAGTAGGGCCGAAGCCTGTTTCAATACCGTCAATTCAATGTGCACAGTGTTTGCTCCATCCGTCATCCAAATCTGTCCCTCTTGAATCGTGCATTGCAACTGCATGCTGGGCTGCGCGAGTGCGGCCAAGGCGCGGCTTCCGTCCAGGGGCAGGTTCAACACGGCGAGATTTTTCAATCGCCCCAAAGCGGCCATGTTTTTCTCCCACCACTGGTCGGCGCCACGCCCTCCATAGGTATAGATGGAGACCTGATCGGCACGCCCGCAGGCACGGCGAATGGTTTTCTCATCCGGTTGCCCTACTTCAATCCAATATACGATCGCGCCCATCAAATCCTTCTGCCAAAGAGCTGGTTCCTCTTCCGTACTCAGTCCGCGACCGAACGACAAGCCTTCACCAGCATGCAGCACAAAGGCCAGCAGCCGCACCATCAGGCGCTCTTCAGTTTCAGATGGATGGCGCGCCAGGGTCAGAACATGATCAGCATAATACTGGCGATCCATGTGGGAAATCTGCACCGTCGCTTTGCAAATGGTGGCGTTTGAAGCCATGAAGGGGATCGCTAGGTCTTCCGTTTCATGAAGTCTGCCAGATGGGCAAAGGGAGAAAAGGTTGAAGGTCGGTCTTGATGTCGGCCCATCAGGGCCTCACCGGAAGGATCAGGCAACTGATTCCTCTGGTGCTCATTGTCGTGGCAGTAGAGACAGAGCAATTCCCAGTTGCTCCCGTCTGGTGGATTGTTGTCGTGGTTATGGTCTTTGTGATGGACTGTGAGTTGGCTCAGCTTCTTACCTTCAAATTCACGCCCGCAATGCGCGCAGATCCAAGGGAATATCTTGAGGGCCTGTTCACGGTAGGACTGTTGCAGCTGAGCCTGGGTGCGTCGTGCCATGCGAGCCTCGAATCAAGAAGGCTTAGGTTGAGGTTAAGGTTAAGCGTCGACAGGTTCTTGTTTGCTCAACCTTAGCCTCAGCCTTAACCTTCCCCTATATGAGCTGTGTGCAGGGCCAAAAGAACATTCTAATGGCTGGTTTGTCCCAACCTGAGTGCTGAGCCTCTGCACACCAGGCCTTGACCGCGTTGCCAACCTTGTCACGTTGAGCTGATTCCAGCGAGACAAGAATCACGCTGTTCTCCCCTGCGGAGAACCATTGCCCCTCAGTCGTTCCTGATAGCCCTATCCCGGCTGCTTTGGGAAGTTCGGTATAGGCCTTGACCCCGCACTCCTTCAATAACTCGTGTACACGTTCTTGTAGTGAAGTCCGAAACACGATCATCAGCATATCCATCGGAAACCTCGAATTGGGTGTTACATCAATATAACAGGGTCCACCTCGATCTTGATAGACGTGAACGAGCAGAGCGTTGGAGGTTAGAGGCTGGAGGCGTTCCGGAAACTGCAGGCCTCAAACCTCTAACCTCCAACACGTACCCCTCCGCAAAAATACACAAGTAACGTGACAACCCCGAAGTAAGTAGTTAGCTTGGTGATGTCTTCGGCGAGGTTCCGACAATGTCATCGTGCTGCCATAGGTGAGGAACAGGATGCAATTTCTTAAGTTTCTAGCAGGAATAGTCCTGGTGAGTGTGCTCGGGGTGGTGGCCGTCAGCCAGGCGCAAATGATTGGAGGCGCCGGGGGTGGCCTAGGAGGCGGGGTAGGGCAGATTCCCGGGACCGCCTTTGGCGGCGCGACCGAGCCGGGGGCGGGGGTACAGGTGACGGAGGGGTTTCGCGTGATCCCCTCGATTTTAGTGGGGCAACGGTACGACAGCAATGTGCTCTTTACGCCCAATGGGCGGAGTACGCCGGGCCTGAGCAAGGAGGATTGGGTGACGACCACGATCCCGCAGGTCCGTGGGGTCTATGCTGGGAGCCTCGGGACGGTGGAGGCGATGGCCAGTGCGGTGGGGGAATATTACGCCAAGAATCCGGATCTCAGTTATGTCGGCACCCGGGTGGGCGGGCTGCTGGATGTGAGCCGGTTGGCGAATCGGGTGTGGGAGGGGGCGCACGTACGCGCCTCCAATACCTATAGCTATACCCCGCAGCCGCCAGCCTTCCTGACAGGGGACTTGTCGGGGGAAGGGGCCAATCCATTTGTACGGGGGTATCAACTGGGCCGAGTCAATACGCAAACCAATATGTTCAATGTCAATCTCACGGCGCCGCTCACGGCGGTGCTCAACCTGACCGGAGCCTACACGAACGGGTTTATTAAATTTGGGAATTCCGAAGCGCAGCAACCGGGGCGGCTGCTGGATACGGATTACCAGACGTACACGGCCGGGCTCGCGCTGGACCTGTCGCGGCATGATACGGTGAGTGTGAACTTCGTGGGGGCGGACTATTCCTATGGGTCGCTGGGCAGCTTCCGCACCAATGGGGGAACTCTCGGGTGGGTGCGCCGCTTTACGCCCAATGTCACCCTGACGACGGCGGCCGGAGCCCTGGCGGTCGATCCGAGCCTCACGACGGGGGCGTCGTCGGCAACCACGGTGGCGCCGGTGGGGAATGTGGCCCTGCTCTGGAATGACCGGACGACCACGCTGACGGCCGCCTATAACATCGGGGTGACGCCGTCGTATCAATTCCAGAGCGCCACGCTGCGCACCCAGGTGGTGTCGCTGAACCTGGTGCAGCAGACCCCGCTGCCGGAACTCTTCGGGGTGGCCGGCGTCAACGTGGGGTGGGGCGACCAGATCGGGGCGGGGAGCACGGGGTTCTCCTATACGGCGTGGGGCGGCACTGGGGGGCTGAACTATCGGGTCACGCCCCAGACCTTTTTAGGCCTGACCTACAGTTACTCGCATAATGATCAGTCGTTCGGAGGGCAGGACTTCTTGATCGAACGGCACATGGTCCAGCTGAGCCTGGCCCAGGCCTTTTAGCTCACCATCGCAGGCTGTTCAGAAATGTTTGAGGTTGGAGGTTAGAAGTTGGAGGCCGGTCAGAATTCAAGAAGGTTAAGGTTGAGTTCGACCTTCCCCGATCGCCTTTAACATCCACCCTCAAACCTCTAACCTCCAACACTTTGTCCACGCGATCCTGCGCTTCTCTGTTTCCAATTCCCGGCCCCGAGACCAACTAGCGCCACCAGCGCCGCGCCGAACAAGATCGCCGTGGGTGGCAATGGCACAGGTGTCACGGCGGTCATGACCCCCGAAACGGTTCTCGTAGTTCCCGTCCCAAATACCAGACGCCACAGATTGCGATTAGTAAAAGAAGTCATGCTCGGAGAGGATGGCGGCAGTGCGTCACTGGTGAATATACTGTTAGGACCACGAAGCTGAATCTCGAATATTCTCGGGGCCAAGCCATTCACTACCGGTCCATTAGGCGCATTCACGGTCACATTGAACCAATCGGTCCCTGGTGGCCCGTTTCTAATCACGACATTACCGGAAGTCCCCATTGTCGCGGTATAGCCTCCAATATTCAGGCTGAAATTTGTGATGGTGTAGCTGCCGAGGATGGCACTGGCAGTATTCGTGTCCGTCGTATTCACTGTCATGAGCCCTGACATAGCCGTTGGGCTTGGATTCGTGATAAATGTTGATGATAGTTGGGGAGACACTTGATTCACTGTTCCGGTGAAGGAATACTGAACGGTCACAGCAGTGGCCGGAGTGACCGCGATGCATGCCCAGAGAAGCATGCCTGCCGTGAAAGCCACCTTCAGAAAGGAGAGACGGGCTCGCCGCGTTGGTTCGGGACCTCGCAGAAGCAAATGTAGCGCAATCTTGGGTAAGAAAAAGCCTTTCCTCGACAATTGTTCTTCTCCTCCAGCTTAATAAACGCGCACTAACAGGCATGAACGGACAGCCTGCTCGTAAAGCAAGAGCGAGACCATCGCAGGCCACCCATATGTCATTGAATATTAATTGAAATATATCGATCGTGCGTGAAATATGTGCGTAATTTTGTAAGACTGTTCAGTAATGTAACAGGCAACATTGGCACTAAACCTGGACGAACCGGTATGACATGAAGACCACCGGCATAGGGCGAGACGAAGGGGGAAGATAAATGAGCCAATGTGCGGATGCTGGTTTCTTAGCCCGCAGTATTCATGACTGTTCGTGGCGAAATCGCCAAGCCGCGTCGTGAGACCGGCGCGCGGAGCCCGGAGGATCTGAGGCGTACTCGTGCAGTACGTCGAAGGTCTGAGGGGCGAGCCCGCCGGCCGCAGGCTTGTCGCAACAGCAGATCGGCGATTGTAGCAGAAGAGTCATGAATAATGCGGGCTAGATGCGGGCTCTATGCTGGGGCTATGCGACGGCCTGTGTAGGAGCCAACCGCGTGACGGTCCAGGCCAGCCTAGGTGTTAGTAGGCTGCGAGCGACTCACAGTTTGTATAGTTGGACACTCGACACTGTCGCGCGAGTCGCTGGATCGCTGCAATCTGTGCGGAAGTGAGCTGCGCACCTATCGTATCTCGCCGTTGTTCTGTCTCCAGATTCTTTCCGCCTTGTCGTAGATATTCCTGGACAGCGAGATCGAACCACAGATAGGCGCGCACATTATCCTGAGGAACTGCTTTGAAATACATCCCTCCCAAAAAGACCTGTCCCTCTGCGTTGCCCTGCCCTGCCGCCTTGCGGTACCACTTCACGGCTTCCTGATCGCTCTGTTTGACACCCTGTCCCTTCTCATATATCCAGCCGAGTTTGACTTGTGCCTGTGGGTTGCCTTGCTCAGCGAGGGGGCGGAAGAGTTGAGCCGCTAGAGCGGAGTCTCCACGTTGAAGAGCAGAGAGGGCATCTTCAAAAGAATCTGCCGCTGCGCCTGTTGCATACGTGAGGACCAAGATCACCGCGAAGAGAGCACGTCGCATCATGTACCTACCTTTCAATAGTGCCGACAGCATCGTAGACCTGAGCGCTACAGTCACACATACAATATAGCCGGTATTTTCCCTTTCGCCACTCACACGGCGCGCGGCTGCAGATCACCCACCAACACCATCGCTAACAGGTGGGGAGTGAAACTGCGGATTTCGCATTTCATTTGCACGAACGGCCATACGGGCTTTAGCATACTGATATATACGGACCCTTTATCAGGCTCAACACATCGCCGCGTTGCTTGCCCTTATCTGGCGGGTGAAAGAAGGAGGTGCTGTATGGCTAGTAAAGGACCTGTCGCTCAGATCACTCATGAGGCGCCGATCGCTCTCATGAGAGAGTCGTTCATCCCTCCGACCTTGCTGCCTGTCTGTTGTCTCTGCAGGAAGATCCGAGATGAGACCGGATCTTCCTCTGATCATGAGCACTGGGTCACACCGCGGACGTATCGACAGACCCATGGCGTGAAGCTGGCCAATTTCCCTCTCACGCACACGTTCTGTCCGCCCTGTTTCACGAAGTTCATGGAAACACTGAGTCCGTATCGCCGTGAGATTGTATCGTCGCCGTGACCTTGTCGAATATTCTCTTCAATCCCCGCTATAAACTGAGCGAATTCCTCAGGTGGTGGAGCCGTTCCCGGATTGAAACAGCCTGCCTCCCGTAACACGTTCAAATAATTGAAATCCGTGAGCCAGGTATTCTTTTGGGCCCTTTCTTCGGCAAGAGAATAATAGATCTCGTGGAGTGGGGTTTGAGGCGCTGAACGTTGTCGGGTTTTCACATCGTTCAAGATGGTTGTCACGCTCCTTTTGCGAATGAGTTGTGCCGCCACCGATGAAGTGACGAAATAGACCGAGGCCGCGCCGGCTGCAATGACCGCGAGCACGGTGAAGAGCCCTCCCATCATCCCACTCCCATGGAACCGCACTCCGATCGGAAAGCGGTGTGTGCTGAGGTCCCCCAGCGCATGCTAACCGCAGGAGTTGTGGAGCTGGCGAGAGGAATTGAACCATCCAACCGTTGCCGGGTCGGCTCTGAAACTTGCCTCGCGGCTCCTGCGAAGGGGCTGGCCCCCTTGCACACTTCCCACGAAGGGGACACATCCCCTTCGAAACCCCTAGGTCGGAGGTTCAATTCTGGAGCTGGCGAGAGGAATTGAACCTCCAACCTGCGGTTTACAAATAGCGACAGACCCACTGTCTCCCCCTTCTTCACCCTCACCAGAACCAACAGAATCACCAATGGAATGGCCAGGTTAGGTGAATCAGCCGAGTTGCGCGCGTTTGCGTGTGGAGAGGGCAGTTAGCACGAGTATGGTTACACTTTCGGTTACACTGCGCGCCTCGCATTAACGGGGGCGCGCCTGTTATGTCGGTCGTAACCTAACCCGAATGCGGGAGGGACCAACAATGACTAATGCACCGTTCAGCTCGTCATCGGATACTTCACGAAACAGGCGGTCAAGAGCCTGTTGGGTCTCTTCCGTTGTTGTGGGCCACACGCGAAGTCTGACAATCCCGTGGTGCTGCCTGGCTGGAAACGACCGGCCATCGGCGAAGTCCTCATCAAAAGTAATGATGAGCGCGTTGTGCTGGATGGCCCAGGAGAAGACGGCTTCATCGCTCTGGCCGGACAATCCGATGTCGCTAGTGTGGTGGACCATCCAGGCAGGTCTCACGCTGCGAAGCCAAGAAGCAACCGCGCGCGGAACGTTCTGGTCAAGCAGAACGATCAGACGGTCACGCACGCGGAATGACTTTCTCCTCATCAACCACGTGACTCGCGTATTCAAGGGCTCCAGTCACGTCGTCAGGAGTCATCTCGGGGTAGGCATCCAGAATCTGCGCTCTGGTGTAGCCGCCCGCGACCATGCCAAGGATGTTCTTCACCATGATCCGAGTGCCTCGAATGGTCGGCTTTCCGCTGCAGATGTTGGGATCAACTACGATACGTTCGTCCATCGTTTTAGTTCCTTCAACAGGGTGGTGACTCAGACGCAAGTGTAAATCGACGAGGTATGGAGTGTCCAGTCAAAGCCTTGATTATCAAGTGGCGAAGGAAGACGGGCAGCGGCCAACCGATGCGCCGGATGGCGAGAGCCACCGGCGCGCGGCTGCCGGTCCCCCGGCAGCCCCTAAACTTGTCAGAAAGACATTTCTCGTCGATCACACGGAATCCCACACACACACACACACACACACACAGTCATCGGGCGGGTCAACGTGGTCAGTCAAGATTCATGACTTTGGGAAGCAGTGGATTGAGAGTCCGTGGGGAAAGGTTGATCCGCATCCGGGCAAGCGAGGGCTCAAGGGCAAGTCATTAAACAAAGAACAGAACGAAAAACGAGCACGAGCCAGGGCGACCGGCGAGATCAGGCGGAAATGTCTCTCGATCAGAGCAGACCATCTGGTCACACTGACCTACCGCGACAATGTCGAAGACCGTGAGAGAGTCTTGACCGACCTGGAACGCTTACGGCGCATGCTTTCGCGTAGTGGCTACTCGATGCCCTACGTGGCGGTGTTGGAATGCCAGAAGCGCGGGGCGATCCATCCGCATTTAGCTGTCCGTGGTTTCCAGGATATTCGCCTCCTGCGCCGTTGTTGGTACAAGATTGTCGGAAAAGCACAGGGTCAGGTGAACGTGAGGGGGCCACGGCCTGGAACCTCCCCGGTCAAACTGGCCCGGTATCTTTCCAAGTACATCAGCAAAGATATCGACAGTCAGCCACGGGAGTTTGAGGAGCACCGGTACTTTTGCTCGTTAGGGATCGCCGTGCCGACAGAGCGCTTTCAGATTGTCCTGACGCGCCACGCGAGAGAAGCGGAATCGAAACTCTTCTTCCTCATGTTCAACGACACGTTACGTCGGGTTGGAGACTACTGCACGGTCAGGCACTGGATCGGAGGGGCAGGAACGTTTGGATGGATATCAGGCTTCGAAGACCCGGCTTGTCACTGGAGCAGAAACACAGCAAGCCCGCCGCAAACTCCGGCGCAGGAGTCAAATTCGTCGATGTGAAGGAAGTGGGCGCCAACCATCCTGTACTGTACAAACAGTCTCTTGACATGTACGGCTATACCGTACATACTGGAATGATGAAGGGAGCTATATGCGCCTTATCAGATTTCGCCATAAAGGGCTCCTGCAGCTCTACACAGAGGGTAATGCGAAAGGCGTCTTAGCATCACATCTCGATAAGGTGAGGAAGGTTCTCTTAGCCCTTGAGACCGCCCTCACCCTTGAACAGGTGGGCCGCTTTCCGGGCTGGAAGCTGCACCCGTTGAAAGGTGACATGAAGGGCTATTGGAGTGTAACCGTGACTGGAAACTGGCGCATTGTGTTCCGCTATCACGAACCAACACACACCGCCAGCGACATTGATTTAATCGACTACCACTGAAAGGAGACGGTACAATGACCATGAAGAACCCGCCCCATCCGGGCGACCTTATCAGAACCGAGATCATCGACGCTCTGGGCTTGAGCGTATCCAAAGCCGCAGACATTCTCAAAGTTCGCCGCGCGACCCTGTCGGATCTTCTCGCCGGCAAGGCGTCTCTCTCCCCTGAAATGGCCCTCCGCATTGAGAAAGCGTTCGGCCCTGACATGGACCACCTTCTTCGGATGCAGCTTGCGTACGATGTGGCACAGACCCGCAGCCATGCCAAGAAACTCAGGATCAAGCGTTATGTCGCCGCATAGGAAGTCTTCTAACGTGACTGATCAGGGCCTTGACTCTCCCGATCGCTTTCTATATACATCGCACCATAAACAATGGTCATGGGGTTGACCAGAACCGTCCTGCCGTTCGCATGAACGCAGGACTGATAACTCCTACCAAGCCAACTGGTAGGAGTTATTATGGGTTCACAGCAGAGCTTGTCGCTCCTCTTACATTTCCTATCTCAGTCTCGATTAATCTTCTGGCCGACTCATCCGCCACAACGATCATTTTCTTTGTATCGCTGGCCTCTTTATCGGGCGTCACCGATGCCTTTGGGACAGCCTTGGCGCTCTGGACGCCCGCTGGCCCCGTTCATTTCTTTCTCATCGCCTGGCTCGCCGTTTCGTTACTCGCGTTACACTTCTTACGCGACAACGATCCTAAACCGTTCACGGAGCGGTACAGGACCAGGCGCTCCTCCTTACCACTCCAGTGCCCATGTTGTCAGGCGCAGTTCATTCGCATCATTGAATATTACTCAATGGAGGATTAGTTAAGCCATGATGAAGTACCAAACCGTCACACTAGCAGTTGTAGGGCTCTTCTTGTCCGTGTCATTCCTTGGCTCCCCCGTTGTGGCGGCCGAGAAGGATGGCATCATGATGAAGAATGGCAAGCTGATAATGATACATGATGGGAGGGAGGTTGCTCCGATGGATCGCGAGACAACCTTGTCCAACGGTACGAAGATCATGATGAACGGCAAGATGAAAACGAAGGACGGGACAGAAATGCAGCTGCAGGAGGGCCAAACGGTAATGCTGGACGGGAAGATGATGGAGGCTCACAAGGACATGAAGATGGAGGAGATGAGCAAGTAGCTTCTCAGCGTCGTCGGATCTGACGACGCTTGACGTTCTGGAGGCTAGCGATGCTCGGCGGGGACTCCCCCCGCCGAGCCCTACAACAATGTCCAGGATATTCTGGGCCAGCTTAGGTCATTCGTGCGATTGGAGCGCAAGATCCTGGGCATTTCGACGTGCGCAGCATCGATCTAACGGCATCCACGCTTACTAAAGTTACGACATGAGTGGCAATTCAGGTAGTCGGAAATAACAGCCTGAAAGAGACAAGGATACCTAAATGAGATTCTTCCCGTACCTCATTGTCTTTTTGGGTTCCGGTATCGGGGGGGCAATCCGCCACGGGGTCAATGAGCTTATCCCATATTTTCCTGGCAATAAGTTTCCTCTTGGCATTCTCACGATCAATGTCACCGGCTCCTTAGTTATAGGACTTCTGGCTGGATATTGGGCCTTTCAAGGTGACGCGTCACAGCATTGGAGGCTCTTTCTCACAGCAGGAATTTGCGGAGGCTATACCACCTTCTCCACTTTCTCGCAGGATATCGTTCTGTTACTGGAGCGTGGCCAATATTCAGTATCTGCACTTTATGTTGTTCTTTCGGTTGGTCTCTCAGTCGCGGCCATGTTTTTCGGCCTTTGGGCCATGAGAAATCTGAGCTAAATCACAGGTCATGGAGCCCCACCAACGAACAAGACGGAATTTGTATCTCTGTTCTTGGGGCAGATTTCGTGCTTGAAAGCCATGAGGCATGCATTTATTTAATTGAAATAAAGTATTGTCTGGAAGGTAGTATGTCGAAAAACTCACTCAACAAGGAGCTGCTCTGATGGAGGATAGGGATTAGGTATTGGGAGATATAGTGTGGGCCATTGTGGCGGCGGCCGTTATCCTCGGGCTAATGGCGTTGAATGCGTATGTTCAGCGACTAAATAGAATTGAGGAGGCGCGACGAATAGGATCCAAGATTTCCGATCCTCTTAATCTTAATCGCCAGAGATCAGCAACTTCTCAGAGTCGTCGACCTGACGACATCTGACATCCTGTTGCGAGTCGATGCGGCCTTGAGTCTCTCGCTTCTGTATTGGATTTTTGCTCCTTCACCATGATGCCTCCCCTCGCTGCCAGCATCACGTCGATGAAGGCGACGGGACCACCGGCGGCGGTAATGACCCATGCCTGCAGGGTGTTCGTGTGGTCACTCGGTGAGCTGAACGGCGTAGCAGAATGTAAGCCCTGCAGATAATTGGCGGCGCGTGATGATCGACCTGCTGGACATGGATTTGTTTATTGAGAAATACAAACGGGAGGCCACGGATGGGCATGATTTACCGCAGGAAGAAGCGAGATCCGACAACGGGACTCTTGGTCGAGACCGGTCCTCATTGGATACAGTACTTCGTTGACGGGAGGCCGATTCAGGAAAGCACAAGGACTCTCGATCAGGTGGAGGCCAAGAGACTGCTGAAGGAGAAAGAAGGAGAGGTTGCCACGGGGCTATATCGGGGACCAAAGATTGAGCGTATCCGGTTCGAGGACCTCGCCGCGCTCGTGAAACAAGATTACCAAATCAACAAACGAAAGACGGCCCGGCGTATTGATGAGTACATGAATCATTTGAAGGTATTTTTCAGAAAGATGCGCGCGACCAGTATCACGACGGAGCGAATCAAGGCGTACATCGTGAAGCGTCAACATCAGGGAGCGGCGAATGGCACCATTAATCGAGAACTGGGGTGCCTGAAGCGGATGTTTCGCCTCGGCTTCCAACAGACACCCCAATTGGTGGCTCGTGTACCACATATTCCCCAATTGAAAGAGCACAACATTCGATCAGGCTTCTTCGAGCACGAAGACTTCCTCGCTCTCCGAGGTGCGTTACCCGATTATGCTCAAGTCGCAGCGAGCCTGGCCTACTACAGTGGCATGAGAATGGGCGAAGTCTGTTCACTGCAATGGCGGCAGGTGAACTGGACGGAAGGGAAGCTATTCCTTCAAGCTCAAGACACCAAGACCAATACTCCGCGAGTGCTGTACCTTACCGGAGACCTCTATCGGGTTCTCCATACGTGGAAAGGCCGTTGTGACATGAAGTGGCCAGCGTGCCCGTGGATCTGTCATCGAGGTGGGATTCGGCTACAGAGCTTGAAGCATTCCTGGAGAAAGGCCTGTCAGGCAGTTGGAGTCGGCCAAATGGTGAAGGATGCGACGAAGGGCCGCAAGATCTGGCAGGGCAAGATCCCTCACGATTTCAGACGGACCGCCGTGCGGAACATGGTGCGGGCCGGTGTGCCCGAAAAGGTTGCGATGGCGATTTCAGGCCACAAGACCCGGAGCGTGTTCGACCGGTACAACATCGTGAACGAGAAAGACCTGGAACAGGCCGCGCGGTCCTTGTCGGCCTACTTCGAGCAGCAGACGGTTACACTCGCGGTTACACTGGCTGAATTACGAGGGGAGAGCAGCAGTGCTGTAAGTCGCAAAGAGGTTGAATTGTCAGCGGAAGTTATGGAGCTGGCGAGAGGAATTGAACCTCCAACCTGCGGTTTACAAAACCGCTGCTCTGCCATTGAGCTACGCCAGCCTGAATGAGATGAGAGCGCTCGATGATCCTACGCCCCGCCCGAAAACCTAACAACTGCGTATGGAGCTGTCAAGCAAACCGGTGCAGAACTGACCCTCCTTCCCCTAATCCATAATTCCTCATTCCTCATTTGTAATTCATAATCCAGAACGCCTGCCGTCTCCAACCTCTACCCCCAGGCCTTTTCGCCCCGTTTCAACAATCTATTCCAAATATGTCGCATGTTCTTTCTAGCCTCTTTACGCCGTTCACGTTGACGTTCGACCATACGTCCGGCGACAAAGGCCGCCCGCACATTCGTTGATTGTTTGAGGAAGGCTCGGACATGCGCTTCGGCTTGAATGGCATCCTGGTGCATACCTAAGATGTCTTGCAGGGTGCAGGCTCGCTTGATAAAGCGAGTGGCAGCCTTTCCGACCGTTGTCTCCGCGAGTTCGGCTGCATAGCGAGCCCGTTTCGTCTTGATGCGAATCTTATGGAGAGCTACATCGCTTGGCGCTGCCGCCAGGCGCAGAATCGATTTCCGGAGCTTTTTGAACGAACTCTTTGCGAGGTCCTTCAGGGCGATGGTGGCTTCAATGACGACCAGATCTTGCGCCGTCTGCTGAAGCCTCCTGATGAGGTTCAGATATCGCGCGCTCTTCAACTCGTTCAGCAGGATTCCATGGGCGTGGTTTCGTTCGGTTTCCAGGTGGGCGATGAATTGCGCCAGTGGTCGACGGTCCCGTGCATCCATTGCGGCTGATTCCTCGCGAAAGTAGGCGAGTTGCACGTCGAGGTCGCGTGCATGTCCTAACAGTTGACCGAGCCAGCGTAATTCGTTTTGGAGCGAGTCGGACCAGTCAGGGCCGAGCAAGGGCCTGGCCGCGCGCAGGACCGCACGCAATTGTCTCGTCGCTACACGCATTTGATGCAGGCTTTCGGGCTCCCTGCCGAACCTGGCGCCCGGATCATGGGCGAGCAGCCATCGGACATGCCGTGCGAGGGTCCATTTCACATGCTCCGCTACCGGCGCATCCGGTGCCGGCGGCGGCCCACGATCAGGTGCGGGTAAATCGAGGGCGCGAAAGAGTTTGGGGCGTCCATCATGATCTGTGGCTCCCGCTCGGCGAAGTTGCTGTTCGAGGTCAGACAGAGTGCTGTTCTTCCCATTGACCTGTTCGATTTCAAGTTCCCGAAAGCGCTGAACGACTGCTCCGTCCTTGAGTACCGATACGTGATCGAGCGTGACATCTGCGACAGGGGTATGGTTTGAGCGCACGCGAACCCCTGTGCGCCAGACCCGCAGCGTCGAGACCGGCACAAGTTGCTGCTGCTCGATATGGAGAAACAGTAGATCCTGGAGGATCGCCGGCGGATTCTGCTGGCGATCGACGATCTCAATCTCCTGCCGGTCCTTTATCAGAGGGAGTTTCAGTTGCCAGGCCTGTTTCCCGCGTTCGATTCGATAGCGAAGTGTAATGCCCGCCCGGGCGAGATCGTACCCGGAGGTGTCGTAGTAGGTCGAGGTCACGAAATGGCGCGGGAGATGGGTGCCGGGGAGGGTGGGCAGCCGGAATCCGGAATCGATGGACAACTTGATTTCCCGCTCGATCTTCGAGGATACGGCGCCGGAGCGATGGTGAAGAGGAATAGGGCTGTCAGATTGATTCATTGAGAACCCCTATCAACAGGCTATTGATAAAGTCCGCCGTTGATATTGGAAGGTTACGGTTGAGGCTAATAGGGTTTGAAAATGTCGATGATGTTCATCCAGGATCGTTTGCTTTGCTTCCAGCATGAGGCGATCGATGGCGGCCACAGGCGCCTCTTAATCAAGTGATGGAGCCAGGAAAGTAGCAGACGCGCCGTCGATACAGCAATTGCGTGATTGCAATACTCATGTAATGAATTAAGACAGATGTGTAAGCTATTGTAAAACTATTACATTATGTTTCATTGTAAAATCGCCTGTCTTCGTGTTCATCTGAATAATCTGTAGAATCAGACCATATCAGGAGCGGCCTATCGCTTCGCTCAGTGCACAATTTACACATTGTTTACGGGAAATTCACATGACTGGAACCTGTTCCGGTTAGGCTAGCAGCAGGTCAAGCAGAGGAGGTGGGGCACTCTAGGTCAGTTCATGGAACATATTCTGTCGAACAACTGGTCCAAGCGATTTATTGCCACTCTCATGACCTATGACATCATGTGTGTCTGGGAGGCAGGCACGCGAATCATTCTGAGTTTCCTCACCTTGACGATTCTCCTAGGTCTGGCAGGCGGCGTCGTAAAGACGTTTCTCGACCTTCGCCTTCTTCTGTCCACAGGCGTGGAAGTTGCGCTTCGCCAAGTCTTGGTCGACACCCTGACCCTGCTGGCCGTCGTCGAAGTGTTGAAGACCACACTCACATACTGTTCAGACGGGCGCGTCCGGGTCACCTTTATCATCGATACTGTCCTTGTCGTCATGTTGACGGAAGTCATCTCACGATGGTTCACGAGCGGGGAGTGGCATCAATTCGCAATCCTGGGAGGCATCATACTCACGTTGGGTGTCATGCGTATCATCGCCATCCGATACAGCCCGGCACCGCCGCCGTCAACCCAACAGGCCGAGCAACAGGGGCTTTCAATCCCCTCATCTTAACCAGAGGTACCTATGCCTATGAGTTCTCTTCTGGAATCGGATCCAGATGTTCATCCTCAGCAGAGGGGGTCTTTTCATATCGATCTTCTCACCGCGACTATTCTCGATCATCTCAATGAGCAAGCCGTCATCAGCCTGGATACGCTCGTCTGTCTGATCCCGCAGTACACCTGGAATCAGGTCTTCCACTGCGTCGATCGACTGACCCGCTGTAACAAAGTCGTCCTCCGCCGCCACGGGTTTGAGTACATGCTCTTCTCTCCTCATTTTCTGGCATAGACGGTCTCTCTGGTTTCTTTAGTTCATTTGGTTTGTTTGGTTTATTTCGTTCGAAGCACCAAATAAACCAGATGAACCAAACAAACCAGATGAACCGGATCGGGGGCTTACTGCCGTGCGGGATTGTGTTCTAAAGATCCTGGCGGGACGGTGTGGCGGATGATCTTGCCTTCCACGAGATAGACGACCAGTTCGGCGATATTGGTGGCATGGTCGGCGATCCGTTCGAGATATTTAGCAATAAAGCTCAGCCGAATGGCGCGTGTAATCGTCCGGGTGTCTTCGATCATGAATGAAAGCAGCTCGCGGAATATCTGCTCCATCAGATCATCGACAAAATCGTCGTTTCCGAGTACCTTCCGGGCGATCGTGGAATCATCCTTGACAAACCCGTCGATGCTTTCCTTCACCATCGCGCGCGCCATTTTTCCCATCATCGGGATATCGATGTAGGGTTTGAGCTGCGGTTCTTCATTCAGTTCAATCGCCCGCTCGGAGATATTTTCCGCCAGGTCACTGATTCGCTCGAGTTCTGTGGAAATTTTCATCGCCGTTGTCACCAACCGCAGGTCTCGCGCGGCAGGCTGATGGAGCGCCAGCAACCGGATACATTCTTCATCGATTTCCACGTCCAACGTGTTGACCTGATGGTCCCGCTCAATCACTTCGCGGGCCAGGGCTGAGTCGCGTGTGACCAGTGCGGTAAGCGCCTTGTCGATCTGGTCTTCCGCGAGGCCGGCCATTCGCAGGAGCTTGCTCTTCAAATCAGCGAGTTCTTCATCAAAGTGGCGCTGAGACATAGTGGTTATCCAAATCTCCCGGTAATGTAGTCGTCGGTCTGTTTCTTAGAGGGGTTGGTAAAGAGCTGCTTGGTGAGCCCGAACTCCACCATTTCACCCAGGTACATGAACGCCGTCCAATCGGACACCCGCGCTGCCTGCTGCATATTGTGGGTGACTATAATGACCGTCAATTCTTGTTTCAAGGAAAAGAGTAATTCTTCAATTCTCGCTGTGGCCACGGGGTCCAGGGCCGAGCAGGGTTCGTCCATCAGCAAGACATCCGGTTTCACGGCAAGCGCTCGGGCGATGCAGAGTCGCTGTTGTTGCCCTCCCGAGAGACCGAACGCGCTCGTGTGGAGACGATCTTTCACCTCTTCCCACAGCCCCGCGCCTTTGAGCCCTTCTTCGACAATTTGATCCAACTGACCGCGATTTCGGATTCCATGAAGGCGCGGCCCGTAGGCGACATTTTCATAGATGGATTTCGGGAAGGGATTCGATTTCTGAAAGACCATGCCGACACGTTTTCTCAGGTCGGTGATATCCACATCAGGACCATTGATATCCACACCGTCAAGCAGCATGGCGCCTTCCACCCTGGCGCCCTCAATCAAGTCGTTCAGCCGGTTAAGGCAGCGGAGCAGGGTCGATTTCCCACAGCCGGATGGCCCGATAAACGACGTGACCTGATTCTTCATGATCTCGATATCGATGTTGAACAGAGCCTGGCTGGCCCCGTAAAAGAAGTTGACCTTCTGCAACGTGAGTTTCACAGCAGAAGCGCTTGAACGGTTGTCGGGTGATTCAATATGGGCGTCCTGCACAGGAGGCCTCTGCGGGCTGAGAGGTTGTGATGGGGCCGGTTCTTGTGCCACAGGTAAAGCAGGATACATACAGTTCCTCTATAACACGGAACCCGCATATTTCTTGCGGAGGTGGTTACGGAGGACTATTGCGGTAAAATTTAACAGAACGACGACAGTGATCAACACCAGGGTTGTGATGTAAACCATCGGCTTCGCTGCTTCTACATTGGGAGATTGAAAGCCCACGTCGTAAATATGAAATCCCAAATGCATAAACTTCCGGTCCAAGTGGAAGAACGGCCAGGAACCGTCCAGGGGCAGCGAGGGGGCGAGCTTCACGACCCCTGTCAGCATCAGCGGCGCAACCTCACCGGCTGCGCGGGCCATCGCCAAAATCAATCCGGTCAGAATGCCGGGCAGGGCAGAGGGTATCACGACTTTGAGCATGGTTTCCAACTTCGTTGCGCCAAGAGCCAACGATCCTTCACGAAACTCTCTGGGCACAGCGGCTAACCCCTCTTCTGTGGCGACGATGACCACCGGCACCGTCAATAAGGCCAACGTCAATGACGCCCAGAGAATGCCGCCGGTGCCGAAGGTGGGAGTCGGAAGCCGCTCAGGAAAGAAGAGCTGGTCGAGGGTTCCACCTATGGCATAGATGAAAAAGCCCAATCCGAATACACCGAATACAATCGACGGCACACCGGCAAGGTTGTTGACGGCGATTCGTACAAGACGAACCAGGGTGCCTTGTTTGGCATATTCCCGCAGATAGAGCGCAGCAAGCACGCCGAAGGGGGCCACGACGAAGCTCATGATGATGACCATCATCACGGTTCCGAAAATGGCGGGAAAAATGCCGCCTTCAGTATTGGATTCTCTAGGCTCGGTACTGAGGACAGACCACGCATTCGTGAGGTAGATCCAGCTTTTCTGGAAGAGGCCCATCTCGTTCGGCCGCAGGGCGCGAATGATCTGTCCAAGCGGGATCTGTTTCTCTTGTCCGTTCGCATCCACCATGACGACAGAGTATTCGTCGAATTGGGTGCGCAACGCCTCCAGCTCCATGGTTTTTGCCTGGTAACGAGATTCAGCTGCAGCGACTTCTGCTTTGAGGTTATTGATCGGCCTTTGTTCCCTTCCCATTTCGAAGGCTCGAATCTTCAACCGCCCCTGCTCGATCTCTGCGTTAATAGCCCCAATATCAATGGTTTCAATCCGTGAGATCTGTGTATGGAGATCGTTCGTGGTGCTGAGCAGCGGGGCTAACGCGACCCACGCCTCTTCATTTCCTTCTGTCTGAAGCGTTTCTCCTTTATAGATAGCCTTGATCCGGGCATACATGTTGCCCCATTCGCGCCGTTCTAATAAGACGGCATCTGCCGGATAGGCCTGTGAGACGATCTGCTCGTCATTGACCCATTTGAAATCGAGCCCGTATAAATCACGATTTCCGATCTTCACCCTGAGGCGGCCTTTCCCTTCCGGGTGGTTCGGTGTGACCGAGCGAGGGATGACTTCCCGCCCAGCCAGTTGGCCCATGACATGCTGGCCGCCCTTTAAGGTGAGATCGACGACGTTCGAAGTCCAGAAGTATCCCAGTCCGTTGATGATGATGAGCAGCAACAGCCCGAAGACCATGAGCAGGGAGACAGAGACGCCGGCGGCGCATCCCCAGATGAAGACACTGCCTGAGGCGAAAAATCTTTTGAAGAGGGTACGCATCAGTATTGACTATATTTTGTCCGCAACCGTTGCCTGACGAGTTCCGCAACCGTATTGATCAGAAACGTAAAGACAAATAAGAGCACAGCTGCAAGGAATAGGAGGCGATAGAGCGTGCCTCCATAAGGGGCTTCCGGAATTTCCACGGCAATATTGGCCGATAAGGTGCGGAAGCCGTTGAAGAGGCTCCAGTCCATGATGGGGGTGTTCCCCGTTGCCATGAGAACGATCATGGTTTCCCCGATGGCCCGGCCGAAGCCGATCATGATCGCAGAAAAAATTCCCGGACTTGCCGAGATCAGCACGAGCTTCACGAGGGTCTGCCAGCGGGTGGCCCCGAGCGCAAGAGACCCGGCGATCAAATGTCGTGGGACGTTCGACAGGGCTTCTTCAGAAATACTGAAGATAATAGGCACGATGGCGAAACCCATCGCAAACCCCACGACAAGAGCATTTCGCTGGTCGTATCGCAGCCCCCAATGGGTGGTGAACCAGGTTTTATAATCAGTTCCGAACAGAAACGACTCGATCGGCTGATTGAATCCTAGACAGATCCAAACTATGCCGATGATGACTGGAATCAGGATGAACGATTCCATCCCGGGACGCAGGCGGCGAATAATTGTCGCCGGGAGATATTGCCAAAGCGTCGCTGTGATGGCGACGCTTGCCGGCACAACCACTATCATGGCAATCAAGGCCGGAAATATCCGTTCGAGCAATGGCGCCAGCCACAAGCCGGCCAGGAAACCCAGGATGACGGTCGGGAGCGCCGCCATAATCTCGATGGTCGGTTTGATCTTGGCTCGAAGATCGGGGTGCATGAACATCGCGGTATAGATCGCGCCCAAGAGGGCCAGCGGCACCGCGACGAGCATGGCATAGAAAGTCCCTTTCAGCGTGCCATAGATCAGGGGAAGAAAGCCGAACTTCGCTTCGAAGTCGTCGGCGCCGCTGGAAGATTGCCACACATGTTCCGGTCTCTCGTACCCTTCATACCAGACCGGCGTGAAGAGAGTTGCGATTGTCGTTTCAGGATGGGGATTATGGATCGTGTAGGTGATCAATCCCCCCCGGTCTGTGAGGGCCACGGCTCCATCGGCTTTGGGAGAAAAAGTCAGGGTGCGAATCGCCCGATCATTCCCTGACAGCTTCAGCAGGGTCTGTGCGGAGGTGGAGTAGTGGACAAACAGGTTTCCCTGCGCATCGCCGGTGATAAATCCCTTGTCGCGAAGCGACGGAGAGATTCCGGTGACAGAAGCAGGATGGGTATCGAAGTGATGAATCGGGCGAATACGCGTGATGGCACTTTCTTGATCCTGACGCACCGGCATCCAGACTGAGACGCCTCCGGCGCTGTTGCCGATGACCAGGGAACGATCTCCAATCAAGTAGGACAGGGCTGTGACTGAAGCGCCGGACGGAGCGACGGATAGGGTCTCCGCTAAACTTGGCTGGCCGCCCTCCCGCACATCGTACGAATAAAGGTTCCCGCCGGCTGTCCCAACCACGAGTGTTTCGCCACGGCTGTCAAAGATTAAGGCCGTCACAGGCTCAGAGCCGTGGCTGGTCAATGCAACTGGAGCATGGTCGAATGGCGAGGCGCTGTACCACAGGCTTCCCCGATCCGTCAGGGCAGCCGTAAGGGTCCCTCGCTCCGTCGGCTGATAGGCCAACCGGATAATGTGCTCTGTGGCGGGCGTCAATTGAACCGGAGAGCCGAGGGTAATCGTAGGAACGATCCGGCGTGTTTCTCCAAATCCGGCTGTGAATTCGAGCATCACGGGAATGAGTCTGCCATCATCCGTGCCGAAGGCAAACCGATCACCGGTCCCGACTGCACGCGCAATGGAGGTAATGTGAATCTTGGCTAGCTCAGAGGGCAGGTCATAGGGGAGGGGCGTACCGGAACGTGCATCAAAGAAGCGAATCTGGCGGTCGGACCCTCCAATGAGTTGATAGATCAACTCCTGATGCTCATCCATTCCGACCAGACTGGATTGAGGCAGTGTTTCTACTGGAGGAGCCCCTGCAACCTGACCGGTCTGATCCCCTTGCGCAGCGAAAAACAAGGGAGTCACTTCTTTCACCAAAAATACAAAAATACCGATAATGCTCAGAATGACGCCGATCCCGCCCATGGTGATGACGGCTTGCGCCAGCCGGTCGAAGATGCGGCGCCACGTCAGACTGTGTGAAGGTTGTGCGATGCTGTGCGGGGGTGTATGCCCATACACCCCCGCAGTAGGAGAAGCGCCCGGGGCGGACTGGGATTCGCTAGTCAAGCCGCTTGATTTCCTTTTCGATCATCTCGGCCTTCAGCGGGAAAAACCCGTCTTTGATCACAACTTTTTGACCTTCTTTACTATAGATAAACTTGATGAATTCTTTGACGATCGGATCCAGCGGTTTATCAGGCACCTTGTTGATATAGAGATAGAGATGGCGCCAGAGCGGATAGGACCCCTCGTCTGCGTTTTGTTGGGACGCCTCTTTATAGGGCATGCCATCTTTCTCCGCCAGGGGAACGGCGCGCACGTTTGATGTGAGGTACCCGATGCCGCTGTACCCGATGCCGGCTTGGTCTTCGCTCACACTTTGGACCACGGAGGCTGACCCTGGCTGTTCCTTGACTTCATCCTTAAAATCTCCGTTCTTGAGGGCATGCTCCTTGAAAAACCCATAGGTGCCGGACGCCGAGTTCCGTCCATAGATACTGATGGGGCTGTCGCCCAAGCCGTCAGCCGAACCTGCCTGTTTCCACACCTGAATGTTCTCATTGTGACCCCAGCGGCGACTCTTGGAAAAAATTGCATCGACTTGTGCCATCGTGAGTCCCTTGACAGAGTTGTCCTTGTTGACATAGACAGCCAGAGCGTCAATGGCGACCGGGAAGGCCGTGGGTTTGTATCTGAATTTTCTTTCGAACGCATCGATCTCGGTGTTTTTCATCGCGCGGGACATCGGTCCAAGCTGCGCCGTACCTTCGATTAAGGCCGGAGGCGCCGTGCTCGAGCCCTTGCCTTCGATCTGAATCTTCACGTTGGGATATTGCTTGCGAAACCCTTCAGCCCAGAGCGTCATGAGATTGTTAAGCGTATCCGAGCCGATACTGTTGACATTGCCGGATACTCCGCTGACTTTGACGTAGGCTTTCAAGGCTGGGTCGAGCGTAATTGCCTCATCAGCGAATGCCGACGGGACCGGAAAAACGAGGGCGCAGAGAAGGACGAGGCAACACCAAAGACCCGGCCACACAGTTGATTGTTTCATTGACACTCCTTTCATTATCCAGAAGGATGATTACTGTGCGTTAACAGCACGTAACATTGATGTTACAGACGTGTTAACTCTCCACGAATTTCAGCTCTTTCATGGTTCCAAGTGCGAAAGAACGCCCAAGGATATGCCGAATCGATTAAGGCGGGATGACAGGGGTATTACAGGACGGTTAATTTTACCGGAAGATTCATTTACGAGAAGGCTTCGGCGCTGCAGATGGCTTGGGAGTTCCCGTTTTCTTCTCGTTGCGCAGCTCCTCGAATTCGGCTTGGAGCTTCTCCATGATGACTGATTGTTCTTTCAGTTGCGATCTCAGGTCGAGATTGGCCTTGTTGAGTTCCCGGATTTGCAGACGAAGGTCCTTCACGGACTCTGTCGTGTTTGTTGTCGGGCTGTCGCTTTTTAATGCCGGCTGTCCTCCTGCAGGCATTGTCACCGGGGTGGGAGAGGAGCCCTCTCCCGCTTGTGGCAGCCTCTGGCCTGCCAGAACTTCTCGTGGGTTGAGCGAGATATGGATCTTTTCAAACGCATTCCAGTACGGCTCCTTTTGTTCAGGGACCGTGGCGGCCTGGGCTGGTGCGACTACCCATAATTTCATGCCTTTGGTATCGCGCGGATCTCGCGCCTCCCCCCCTCCCGGGTCAGCCTGTAAAAAACCGTAGTGATCCGTGAGCACCACATGCAGGTAATCGTCTCGAAAAAATAAGCTCCCGGACGTCCGGTCGGTATCATAGGGCGCAGTTGGATTTTGGAGTGAAAAGAAGACCCGTTCTCGCGGGGTGACCTCATGGAACGCTGCGACAAGAGGCTGAGTCAACTCGACAAGTTCTGCCCAGGTGAACAGCGCCTTTGGCTGAGGGGCACTGAACAACCCGACGATAGCCCCACTCCACCCGGAGACTTCAAGCGCCCCGAGAAGCGAGCGAATCTCTTGCGGAGTGAGAGCGACCGGGTGCTTGTTCTTGACCGGGGGCGTGGCATGTTCATTTGTTGATAAGTCAGTCACGATACCGACTTGAATGCCCGACGCCTGATAGAGCAGACGCTCCTGGCTGGTTGCCCCGCAAGCTGTCAGCAACAGCAGGCACGGTATGCCGAACAGGAGTCCAACCTTGGAACATTCGCTCTGTACAAGACCAGCTTGCTTCGTAAGCCACGAGATGGCACAAGCAAGAGGTGTATGGGCAGGCCGTCGCATACTTGTTACCTTTGTGAGACCAGGGGCATAGTTGGTGAGTCGCGTTTCAATGTCGGAAGGGCAGGGCCTATTTACACGTGAATAGGATCGCCCAGCGCCTGTCCCGGGACACCTGTCCATCCCGGGATAGCTGCCCCATCCAGGCTCGATCAACCGCTTGGTCGACTCTCGGCACTTCCCCTTCACGAGATATACGGTAACCGGCCGGGCATTTTTCAGAAAGGAGGCGAAGCGCATCTCTTCGCTCCGGCGAGGTCAGCACATCCTGTTCCTCCACATAGGTGTAGAGCACTGTCCCTCCCGATGCTGTTTCATTGACCAGCTCAGCGGTCGGTGCACAGTTTGCGAGAGTCAGTAACAACAGAACCAGTATGACGAGTTGCTTCCCCGAAGCAACATCCTGGGGTTCAGAACAATGCAATCGCAATCTGTCTTTTCGCGGATAATGGTCTTCTCTCATACAAGGGAATGGTCAGAGGTGCGGTCCTTACTACATGTGACCGAAGATAATACATTATAATCACCTCTAATGTTGCCTGCCACCTCTCAGGCCTCCATTTTCCTCTTCAGTCTTGGCCGATTCACACCTCGTTATTGGTACCGGACCTGGAATTGCGCCAAAAAGACGTTTTGCGCGAAGGCATCAGTCTCGCTATTGTAGTTCGTATTACCCGGGCCTATCCCCTGGTGGTGACGAAACTCGTAATTGATCGAGATCTTACTTTGGATCTTGGGTGGGAGATTCTCGAAGTAGTAGTTGAACCCCACGATGGTGCGCGTATACAGATCGTTGCTCATCGAGGTGCTGGGGTCGAACTGTTCATACATCACCACCGGCTCAAAATTCTGGAGAGGCCCATCAGAAATAAAATACTTCCCGAGGACATACCATGTCCGCCGTTGAACACCGGGGGATCCGTTTCCGCCGCACTGCACCACGTTTAAACAGGCTCCTTGAGCCGGGGTGCCGACAGTCGTCTGGTTGGCTCCGTCATGGCCTTGCCACCACTCGCCCTGCACCATCAATCCAGGAAGGTAACGAGAGGTATAGCGGGCATCGATCCCGTACCGGTCAAACTCGCCCTTCCCACGCCCGTTGATTTCGGTGTTGGTATTATTGCTTTCTCCCGCCATCATCGTAAAACTGATAAACGAAATGTCCGTGACTAGAAACCGCACCCGCCCGTAGCCGACTTTGGGGCCGTTCGCTCCCGTGGCGTTCGCCTGGTAGTTATTGTTGTTCATGATCCCGACCACGTAGTCCAACTTGTGGAAGAGGGTGCCTCTGACATCGACGAAATAGTCGCGTTCTTGAATGAAGTCGATCGTACCGACGGTGCTATTCCCGGATCCGTTACGCTGGACGGTGCCGCTGCCGACCGAGTTGAGGTAAGGTGAACTGATGACATCACGGAGACCACCGGATTGTTCGGTGAAAATGCCGAAAGGCATACGGAACACACCCATCCGGATGACGTTGAGGTTGGGAGCGATGCTGGGCATCGGTCTGAAATCGATATAGGCTTCACGAAACATCGTGCTTGCAGCCGCAGACCCTGGTGCGGCTGTGCTACAGTTTGCGCCCGCCGAACAGCCCGGTGTACTGGTGCTCAGGTTATTACTCTGCATTTCCAACAGGGTGTGCCATTTCGGGATGTATTCATTGATTTTTCCGTACATGAGCACCTCGGACCGTCGGACTGAGAGGTTGTCTTGGCTTTTGCCTTCGGCGACATGGGCGTCCTGGTGCGTGTAGAGAAACTGCAGGGCGTTCAATCCGATGTTAAACTTGCCGCTTAGCGATGGAAGCCGTTCGATCTTGGCTTTCCACTCCTCGATCATGCCTAGCCGCGAATCGAGATTTGTGACGGGATCTGGTCCTAGCGTGGCGGAACTAGGCGCCTGTGCCCCTTGTACTCCCGGTCCTGCTTTCTCACGGTCGGCCTGGAGTTTGAGCCATTCTTCTTTGGTGATCTGTCCCTTCTCATAGAGAAGATCCTCAAGGGCTGCGTGAGCAAGTTCGGCCTGGGCAATCAACCCAAGGCTGATCACACAAGCGATAGTGACGAACCACAGTCGTGTCATTCGAATACCTCCATCATGACGTTCTTCCTCGTCCATTTACTTCTTCGTGACGCAATGGGTCTTTTCCGGAAGGGGTGAATAGCCTCCACCGGCATCTTCTTTAAATTCGGCGATTTCGGCTCCGCCTGTCTGCCATATATGGATACAGTCCGCGATGATGAAGGGCTCGGTTTTGGGTATTCCGTTCAACAGGACCGGCCGTCTGCTCGTAGTCGTTCCCACAACAATGAACCGGTTGCCTTTCATCAAATCCAGCGGTTCAAGCCCTCCCTCATAGAGAAATGCGAATTCATGGTCGCCGGTTCTCTTGACATCTTCCGTGGGGCCATACACGGGATTGTTGACGATCGGAAGTTGCTCCGCGACAATCACCATGCCCTTGCCGTTCTTGGTAGCTTGGACAATCCGGCCTCCCAGCATGACTTTGATCCCGGCATCGGATTTTCCCGACTCGTTCGTAGGACCAGCGTCACGCCACGCCTCAAACTGAAAGGTCGGAGAGACCTTCTCCATGACTTCCGGCGGAAACGGCGCGTTAGGAGCGCACCCGGATAGCACAGCGCACAGAAAACCCGTGAGGGTGATGGAATAAGTACGTTTCATTGGGCTAACTCCATATTATTGAAGACAATGATTGACTCAGTTCGAACCAGCCACGGATTAGATCCGCAGACCAGGACACAGTGGGAATATAGGTCTGGAATGTTATGGGCCTGATACCGGAGTGTTAACGGTGCGTTAAATTATTAACAGTCTGTAAACTGATTACAGTGGGGTCTGCTTGCAGAGGGCGTAGGCCCGGAGGGACGTCACTAGGGCAACCAAATGAACCAAATAAACCGATTTACAACCTTCTTCAGAGCACCCTGTAGTACAACACCGAGCTTGTTCCCTTGTTGGGATCGCGTTCGAGCACCACTGTGGCATTCCTGGTTACTTCGTTGACACGCACGGTCATGCGGGCCAGGAACACTCTGCTCTTGATGTCGTAGAGCGGCCGGATTTGTTTCCCGATCTCTTCAAAGCTACTCACACGATCCAATTCGACCTTATCCTGCTTGAAAGGGCGGGCCTGAACGATGGCTGCAGCCATGCTCGGTGTAATGCCACTGTTGAGGGCTTGAATCACGAAGGGGTCGGCGGTGTTGATATTGATCGGGGTCTCGCCTCCTTGTATCGGATAGACCGTCACGACCTTCGACAGTTTATCGAGGATCGCCGGAGTCATTCCCTTGATCAGGCGTAATTCTAAGAGCGATTCTAATGGGGCATTCGCCGCCCTGTAGGGAGGGCGGAGCGCCTGGTAGTGAAGACTCTCTGCGCCGGAAGGTTCCTGTGCGTCATCCTTATCCACCCAATCGACTATGGCGTCGACCAGATCCGGATTAATTTGCAGGAGCTCGAACAGCCGCTTGAACCGGAGCACTTTTTTCGCCTTAGCATCGGCTGTGTCATTGACTGCCAGGTCGTTCAGGTTCAGTTTGCCTTGTTCATCTTCGATCTTCGCGTTCAGCAGGCCGTCGCCGATGGTGTAATTTGCGATGGGAAGGGCCCAGATGTCGGTCGGGGCGTCGAAGAACTGGTTCGCCTGCTTGTCCTTCAGCAGATCTTGTTGTAACACGCCACGGGCTGCCTGCACCGACGCACGGGCGAGGACCGTGGCTTTGAAATTGTCGCGGAAGGCAGCGGCGTCCCGGTATTCCCGCCTCGCCTCTGCATCAAACTCGAGAATCAGCGCGACCAGAATGGTCAGCACCAGGAGGGTGAGCAGAAGGGCAATACCCCGTTCATCAGACCTTGGCATAGGTCACGATTCTCAGCGTAGCGTCGAGATTGACCGGATTATCGTATTTCGGTTTCATCTGCAGATGATGCACCTGAACGTCGTAAGGGGCCCTTTCAATAGCCACCAGCAGCGCCAGAAGTTGGGGCAGCGACACTCCATCAAGTCGAAGATCGACCGAAGTCTCCTGATAGCCCTGGACGACGACAGGGGCCTGTGGCTGCATGCCGACGATGCGATCGCGGATCTGGGCCGTCGTGGTCGCTTCCTCCATGAAGGCCAGCAGCGAAAACTGGGCCGGGGGGACCGGCATGCGCTCTTCGAGTTTGGCGATACGGGATTGCTTGACCACGTATTCCTGTGCGATGAGCGCCAGTTCCTGGCTGTCTTTCGCTTTTCGTCGCGCCTGTCGATCGAGTTTGTCGATCGTTTCCATGAGGGGGTCAATGATCAGCAGGAAGATCAGCGCTGCTGCGACGATGGCGCCGCCCGCAGCCACGATGATGCGTTCGCGTTGTGAGAACTGCTGCCATCGTTCTTTCAGCATCTGTATCATGGCCGTTGCACCGTATAGGTGAGCCGGAACACGACCTGGTTCGGCTGGGCTCCGACGCGGGTATCACTGATGGACACGTCCTGGAAGGTGTCATCTGCCTCGAAGGCCTGCTTGATCTTTTCGACCGCATCGAAGGTCGTCGTTTCCCCCTCCAGATGGATACTCGTCCCGTCGATGGTCAGCTCTCGTATTTTTAACGGGACGCCCCGCGGCACCTGCTTCGACAATTCCGCAAGGCCGGCAAGAACGTTGTATCTCGTGCCGTCGACGACTGAGAGTCCCTTCTCCACCTGTGATACTCGATATCTGGCTTGATCCACCTCTTCCCCCGGCGAGGCGCCCGGACCGAATGTCTGCTCATATTGCGCCTGAATCTCTCGCTTGAGATTCTTGACCGTCGAATCTTTCAGGATGACGCGAAGGGAAAGATCCGTCAACGCCAGAAGAGCCAGCACGATCCCTCCCCACAGAGCCAATCGGCGGTCCTGCTTGGTGATCGTTCCCGCCCCCGGTTCGATGTCGACACCGGTTTTGAAGTCCAGGGCGAGACTTGATCCCGCCCGCCTCGGCTTCCAGCGGGGCCGGACGATATTCGGATGGATGGCCAATCCGAACGCGATGGAAAATGCCTTGGGACAGTTCGACCCGAAACCTTGGCGCGGTCCGACCGGGAGTAGACCGAGTTGTTGCGCCATATACCCGCTCAGCTCCCGCAGTTTAGAGCCGCCGCCCGATACCCAACAGTGAGTCAACCGTTGATGGATGGTTCCTTCATAGGCATGGAGGGAGACGCGTAACTCTTTGATGACCGGATCGAGCCAGGTATCGACCTCCTGTACGGCAATGGTGCGCTTCCGCCGTTCCGCTTCAGCGAAGTTGCAGGCATAGCGGACGGCGAGCGCATGGGTCAGATGATTGCCGCCCCACAGCACGGTCCGCAACAGCACGGGACGACCTTCTTGCACCAGGCAGAGGGTGGTCTTCGAGGCGCCGACATCGATGATGGCCATATCGCCGGGAACCTGGGCCCCTTCCTCTTTCAGAAATTGGCTGACAGAAAACAGAGCCATGCCGTCAATGGTGATCGCAGAGGGGCTCAGATCAGCGGAAGCCATGAACCGCAGATGCTCCGCAAGTTTTTCTTTAGGCGCAGCCGTGACAAGGACTTCAGCGCCCTTGGTTTTGTCTGCGCCTTCTGGCGCTTCACGTGCCGGCAGCAACAGACTGCCGACCGTGACGTCCTCCAAAGGCATGGGAATCAGATTTTCCATTTCAAATGGGACAACCTGGGCCAACTTGGTGGCATCGCGAAAGGGGAAAGAGAGGGTCCTGACAAACACATCCTGGCAGGGGAGTGCGGTGACAATATCCCCACTACTATATAAACCATGCTGCCAGAGGAAAGTTCGGAGCATGGCTGCTCGATGCGCCGGATCCGTCTGTTCCCGACGCCCATAGGGAACGGACTGGTGGAAGTATTCCACCGATTCACGCCCTGTCAGACGCCGGCGAAACCGGACAGCCTTCATGGCCGTTTGTCCGATATCGAGCCCGACACATTCAGCAGTTATCGACATCCGACTCCTCGTTTATCTGGTTTGTTTGGTTTATTTGGTTTGTTTAGTTGATAAGACTTTTTTGTTCATGGACCGGTCTTCTTCAACCAAACCAACCAGACAAACCAAATAAACCAAACAAACCATCTTAGAGCGCCACTCTCGCACTCATAATCGGTCCCACCAGCTTGAACGTCACAGGATTTCCTGGCTGGAACGGGGGCAATGAGAGGCTCGCTGCCTTTTGGGCAAACCCGGCGCCGGGAACCACGGTAACCGTCAGATCCAGGAGGCTCTGTTGCAGCGGTTGCCGCAGCATCAGACGTCCCTGAGCCGTAAACGATCCATCGACTCCGTCCCCCTTCAATTCCGTCACATCACAGGCTGCATCGCGGCAGGCCACGGTAGCCTGGATACGGCCAAACGTAAGAGCGGGAATCGAGGTGGCGCCGGCAGGGATCCGTTCGACTTCGAGATCCTTGATTTCAAGCTTCACGGTTCCTTCCCCCTTGAGGGCAGCGTTGCCGCCTTGGGCGCTGTCCCAGCGATGCGAAAAATCTCCCTGAACCAGGCCCCTGGTCACATAGGGCTTCAGGACCGTCGCAAGATCAATCTGCTGGAGGTGGCCATTGACCGCAACAGAACCCTGTAACGACCACGAATCCGATATCAGAGACCCGGTGGCTCTTCCAGATCCTGATTGTCCCGCACCGGGAAGCTGGACGGCGTAGTCTAACACCAGTCGTCCCAAGAATGCCTGTACCACTCCCACCGTTGTCCGGAAGGCTTCAAGTGAAATCGCCCCGACCGTCGTCGGTCCCGTAAGGACGACATCATGCCATTCAATGGCGACAGGAAAACCCATCGACCAATCGGAGGCTCGAATCTCCCACCCACTGGACCGGTTGAGTTCAGCCAGCAGGCGGCTCTGCAGCGGGCCATAGGGAAAGGTCAGGAATAGAAATACGATAAAACAGGCCAGCGATACCATCCCCCAGGCGAGGGGACCCTTCACTTTCAGGGTTTCAGGCAGGGCAAGCGGCCAGCTTATCATGGCGCCCCCACCGTCACCCACTGGCGTATGGTCTGAAGCTCCTCGTTCTCTTGTTGCAGCATCAGCTCAAGCAACAGCGCTTTAGGGACGCCGCGCACAGCGCCATTCCACTCATCCACCCACAGATTGGCCTTGCCGTCGTAATAGCGCACATTGAATCCTTTGACCTTGCGGGCCAACTCCACCCGCTCGATAGATTCATCCGTGAGACCGTAGAGATTCTTGCGCACGAATCGAAGCAGGAGGTCGCCTTCTCTGGTGTAGACGATACGAACCAGTTCGCTGTCCTTCGCCGAGTCAGACCCTCGAAACTGGCCCACCGTGAGAAACGCGACAGAGTCGGCAGGCTGACCGTCGAACAGGCCGTTGACTCCCATCCAACGGCCTGCAGGGGATTCCTTGGCGACCGACAATTCATCGATCATGACACGCATGGTGCTGCGGACAATCTGTTCATTGGCGGAATTCGCTCGCGCCACATCGATGGCGCTCGTGGTGACATAGAGCGACCCGAAAACCAAGGTCGCCATCAAGGCGACCAGAGAGACCGCCAGGAGAACCTCGATCAGGGTGAACCCGCCCTGAGAGTGCAGGCTGAGGTTAAGGTCAAGGTTGAGCAAAGATCTGACTTTCTTCATTTCAACCTGAGCCTCAACCTCAACCTTCCCATTTCCCTTCCCAAATCGCCTCCAACCGCACTTCTCCTTCCCCACCACTCAACCTCAACCTCAGCCTTTCTTCAGGCCGCCTCCACCCTCCACCCTCAGACCTCCAACGCTATTACCCTTCAAGGGTGGCCTGGTCGATCCTCGATTGCGCGCGTCGAACGAGCACATTCTGATCGTGCGCGTTCCGCGAGCAGGAGGACGACCAGGCTGCCCTCTTCCTGCTAGTTCGTTGAGAAGACATAGGTACTCACCTCGACCATCTCTTCCGTTGCACCTCTCGGCCAAATGACTTGAACCTTCACTTCCCGCACCATCTGCAACGGCGTGGGGGAGACAATGCGCTTCCATCGATAATTCGCAGGGCGGTTGGTGATCGCGGCTGTCGGTAGCGATCCCAGCGGCGTCGGCAGAAACTCGCCACGTGTTTCTCCGACAGGAAGGACCGCGCCCAGTTCCGTCTCGGCCAACTTTTCCTGCGCGAGGATCGTGGCAGTCGTGAGTTCCTTGGCTCTTGCATGGAGGTCAAGGTCAAAATTGCGAAGTCCCAACAGGATCGGCAACGCCAGCGCAAGAATGGAGAGCGCGATCAAGACTTCCATTAATGTAAAGCCGCGTTCATTGTCCATAGGAAACACCGCTCGAGGTGACACAGCATTCTATGCGTTGACGGGATTACACACCAGGCGCCGGCGTCTTGAGCAAGGCCCTCACACGGTCGGGAATGACGAGGAATTTGGGGGGCTCGATCCGTTCATCACTCATGCGGATCGCTCCTGTGACAGGCTCGATGGCAATGGCCAGAATTTCATTGCGATCATTTCTCAAATGCATCGTCGCCGTATCGATTCGTCCAGTGGGATAGAAAAAGACATCGACCCGGCCGGATTCCTTTTTTCCCTGGCTGACGAGGATATCGGAAATGCGAATCGTGTCCGGGAGTGTCAAGGGTGTGAGCCAGGCAGGGTCGCCCGGAACTTTTTCCTGGTTCCCCTCCAGAATCATCGACCAATAGATGCCGCGATCGATGTCGACATAGAGGTGGACCGTCTTCTGAGTCGACATGGCCAGGTGTTGAAGCGACCGCACATTCCCGACCATTTTCCGGCCGACTGAGCCAAGAGTCTCCTCCAGTGAAATGCGGGGCAGAACGATGCCCAGCAACCCGACGAGCAAAAAGAGCACAATGATGATTTCGATGATGGTGAAACCTGCCGAAGCTCGTAAGGGGTAAGGGGTGAGGCGTGAGGCGTGAGGCGTAAGGCGTGAAACGAAGTTCCAAGAACCTCGAACTTCGGACCCCCGGTCCTCGCGCGCCTCACCCCTCACGCCTTACGCCTCACGTTCATTAGCTAGTCTTTATCCAGATTTAAGTTCGTGATATCGGCATTGATTCCTTCGCCGCCGACTTCGCCATCGGTTCCCAGAGACATGATTTCGTACTCCCCGAGAGGCGTGCCAGCAGGGGTGCGTTTCTGACTGGGGCTCACATACTTATACGGATTCTGCCAAGGATCCTCCGGAAGTTTCGGCAGATATCCTCCGAGCTTCCACTTCTTCGGGATCACTCCGACAGAAGGTTTTTCGACGAGGGCTTTCAACCCCTGTTCAGTCGAAGGATAGACACCGTTATCCAGCTTGTAGAGCTGCAAGGCCCCTTCGATATTCCGGATTTGAACTTTAGCCGCTGTCCGCTTGGCATCGTCTGTTCGCCCCATGATGCGAGGGATGACCAGGGCGGCAAGGATCGCGAGAATGGCCACCACGACCATAATCTCGATGAACGTAAATCCACGAACATTGCGTAAGTAGTGAGTGGTGAGTGGTGAGTGGTGGGAATTCAGAAACCTGCGCTCCTTATCCAAAAGCAACTGCGCATTCTCAACCAGCTCTCTATCGCTCATCGAACACCTCCAGTTAGCATAGGGTTAAGGTTGAGGCTAAGGTTAAGCGAGGAAGAATGTTTGAGGTTGGAAGTTAGAGGTTGGAGGCGTTCCGGAAAATGCAGACCTCAAACCATTCGCCTCAAACCTCACCACTCCGACATTCTTCCTTCTTCCCGCCTCCAACCTCAAGGCTTCGTCTCTCCCCCGTAACCTCAGCCTCAACCTCTCTTTTTGCCTCCAACCTCTAACCTCCAACACTCTTCCCCCTCCACCGCTCATTAGGAGGGGAGGGGCGGAGGCCAAGGTTGCCCTTTACTGCGCGCGTCGAACGAGCACATTCCTATCGTGCGCGTTCCGCGAGCAAGAAGGGCACCTGGTCTCCGCCACTCCCATCACCCAACCATCTGCCCCATCTCAAAGATCGGCAGCAGAATGGCCACCACGATAAAAAACACCAGGACTCCCATCACCAGAATCATGATCGGTTCCAACAGGGATGTGAACCGCGTAATGACCCGGTCCACTTCTCCATCGAAAATGTTTCCGATCCGGCGCAACATCTCCTCCATCTCACCGCTCTTCTCACCGACCGCAATCATGTGGGTCACCAGGGCGGGGAATTCTCCACTGCGCTTCAACGGTTCGGCAATCGTTTCTCCTTCGCGAATATTCTGTCTGGCTCCCTCCACCGCTTGTTCCAGCACTCGATTGTTCATCACGCGTTTTGCGACATCCATCGCATCCAACAACTGCACACCGCTCGCCAACATGGTGGCGAGCGTGCTCGCGAGGCGCGAGATCGCGACCATCCGGCTGACCTCGCCGATGAGCGGAACCTTCAACAGCCATCGGTCGGCTGTGAGCTGGCCGGCCTCCGTCTTCATGGCCCGCCGCACCGCCCATACGATCAGCCCCACCCCCGCGAGGATCACCGCCCAATAGTCTGCAAGAAAATGGCTGACGCTCATCAGCACGACGGTAGGCCAGGGAAGGGCCTGCTTCAAACTTATAAAAACCGCGGTGATTTTCGGGACGACAAAGGTCATCAGAAAAAACAGCACCGAGACCCCGACGATCATCATCAGCGCGGGATAGAGCACGGCGTTGGTTACTTTGTGTTTGAGGGCCAACTGCTTTTCCAGAAACTCCGCGAGGCGGAATAAGATCTGATCCAACGCCCCGCTGGCTTCGCCGGCCCGGACCATATGCACATAGATCTGGGAGAACTCGCGCGGATAGGTCTCCAGCACGGAACTATAGGACGCACCGCCACGGATTTTTTCACGGATATCAGCCATCAGACTCTTTACGGACTTCTTCTCGGTTTGATCCACCATGACCCCGATCGCATCGACCAGCGGCAGACCTGCGACCAGCAAGGTTGCCAACTGTCTGGTCATCATCGCCACGTCGTTCGTACTCAGGGCAGGGGAGCGGCCGATCCCGGCAGAGGGTCTGCCGGAAATTCTCGCTGTCGAACCGGCCGCGGCAGAGCCCTGCTCCACCATGTCGGTGGGAAACACGCCGACCTTCCGCAATTTGACGCGCGCAATCTTCGGACTTTCGGCATCGATGATGCCGGTCGCCGCCCCGCCGTCGTTCCGATACCCTTTATAGTGGTAGACAGGCATATGTTTAGCAGACGGTACTGAGAAGGTTGAGGTTGAGGTTAAGGTTGAGCAAAGATTTTGAGGAAATTCATCTCTTCATCTCAAGCTTAACCTCAACCTTAACCTTAACCTTTCCTCCTAGATTTCCACTTCCTGCTGCGTAATCCGCATCAACTCCTCGGTGGTTGTCACTCCGTGAAAGACCTTCTCCGCCCCTTCGTCTTTCAATGTCACCATCCCCTTCGCCATCGCCGCTTGACGGATCGACGTCGCGTCCGCCTTACTGCCGATCAGGCGGCGAATCTCATCGTCTAACACGAGAAGTTCAAAAATACCGGTTCGTCCTCGATAGCCGGTTTGCGAACAGGCCGGGCACCCGACTCCCCGATAGAAGGTGGGGCGCACCCTGGGCGGAACAATACCCAGCTTGACCAGTTCTTCGTCGTCCGGGTGATAGGGTTGCTTGCAGTCCGAACAGAGCTGCCGCAGCAATCGTTGTGCGAGGACTGCCACAACTGAAGAGGCGACCAGAAACGGTTCGATACCCATGTCGATCAATCTGGTGGCCGCGCTCGCCGCATCGTTGGTATGGAGTGTGGAAAAGACCAAATGTCCCGTGAGCGAAGCATGAATAGCGATTTCCGCGGTTTCACGATCGCGGATTTCGCCGATCATGATGACATCGGGATCTTGCCTGAGAATCGACCGCAGTCCTGCCGCAAACGTCAGGTTGATCTTGGGATTGACCTGCATCTGGCCCACGCCCACCAACTGATATTCCACCGGGTCTTCGACGGTAATGATGTTCTTGTCCGGCGCATTGATGTGCGTCAAGGCCGCATAGAGCGTCGTCGTCTTCCCGCTCCCGGTGGGCCCGGTGACAAGGATGATGCCATGCGATAACTGTATCAGTTGCTGGATGATCCCCAACCGTTCCTGCGAAAAACCCATCTCCGACAGATTCAGCAAACGGTTCTCTTTCTCCAACAGACGCAGGACCACCCGTTCGCCATGTGAGGTCGGCAGCACCGAGACACGCAGGTCCACGTCCTTCCCCGCCGTCCTGATTCGAAAGCGGCCATCCTGCGGCAATCGTTTCTCGGCGATATTGAGACTCGCCATAATCTTCAACCGCGCGATAATACTGGCCTGCAGGTGTTTGGGGGGAGTGAGAACCGGATAGAGCACGCCATCGATGCGATACCGAACAACCAACCCTCGTTCGAACGATTCGAAGTGAATGTCGCTTGCCCGCTGCCTCACCGCTTGGAAGAGCACCGAGTTGACCAACCGGATGATGGGGGCTTCGTCGGTAGCGTCGAGGAGGTCTTGGGGTTCATCCAACTCATGAGCAATTTGGTCCAGGCTCTCATTCGCCGCCATATCCTCCATCACCTGCTCGGCCCCGGCAGGGCTCACTGCTTCGTCGTAGACGCGATTCAGGCAGGCGAAGAGCGAGAGGCTGCTCGTGAGCACCGGTTTGATCGGAAGTCCGAGCAACAGCCGGAGGTCGTCCAGCGCGGCTGTTTCCATAGGATCGATCGTCGCGACGAGCACGCAACCGTCCTCTGTCTTGAGTGGCAGCACGTGATAGCGGCGGGCGAAATGGATCGGAACCTTCTTGACCCATTCGTGATCGACCTGGATCACATCAAGATCCGGGAGCCAGGTCAGCTCGAACTGAATGGCCAGGGCCTGGAGGAGCTGATCTTCGGTAATCGCCCTGAGCCGGATCAAGATCTCACCGAGACGTCCCCCCTTGATCTCTTGAATATTGATCGCCTCAATCAATTTGGCTTCGGTCAAGCCGAATTTGTTCTCAAGGATCGCACCGAGCAGGGGCCGACCGGAATGTTCCTCGCTCATGGTCGAATACCTAAAATCCTACAAAAATCATTCCCTTGGAAAGTCGATTCCCCGTGGAGCAAGATCCAGGCCCACAACCCTAGAAGAATACTCTCTACCCGATCCCATGACAAGGCACGAAGCCCATCCGGGAAAAGGTTAAGGTTGAGGTTAAGGTTAAGGTTCAGGGGGAGGGGAATCGGAAGGTTAAGGTTGAGCAGGGAGGCGAGAAGAGGGACTCACATTCGGTCAAGGATCGGAAAAGACCCACTTAACCTTAACCTCAACCTCAACCTTCCGGTACGCCTCACCGTATGTCGAACGTCATCGCGGTTCGCTGGTTGTTCCGCAGGATGTCAAGTTTTACGGTCTTCTCGCTTCGAAGCTGCTGGAAAAGGGAGAGCATCGTCCCCGGGTCGCGAATCTCTACTCCATTGACCTGCTGGAGGACATCTCCATACTTCAAACCGATTTTTTCATAAAAGCTGGAGGGCGCGATGTAGTCCAAGCGGAAGCCGGTTATTGCGCCATTCACCAGAAAAGGCACGGCCCTCGCCTGGGTCAACAACTTCGACATATCGCCCATCGCTTGGTCGACTTCTCTCCGATCAAGCACGGTACGCAGTGGACTCTTCGGCGGGGGAACTGCGGCTTTTTCCGGTATGGCCGGCGGAGCCGGAGGTTTTTCGATCAGGGAGGCGGCAAGCGCAAGGAACTCTTCTTGGGCGCCCTGACGAACGAGCATCCCATCCTTGCGTATTTCGCTGATCTCACCGACGTCCGGGATCTGATCATGCAACCGGAAAAATAGCTGGCGTTTACTCGGAATTTCTTCAACAATGACAGCGACCCCTCCACGATCGCCGACCACGACGCCCAGGAGCGTGAATTTCGACGCCAGATTCAGCGGCGCACGGGGTGGGGGCGCATCGACTCCATCGCTGTTCACATTGAGGGGATCGGCTGGAAGGGGAAAGATTCCGCTTGTCCGAATCTGCTCAACCATCGCAGGAACTGAGACCTTGACCTCAGCCTCGCTGTGGGGAGCAGGGGAGAGGCGTACCAGCCCACCCGGTACAGACAAGGCCTCCGCAATCACTGCGTTGATGATGTGGGCCACGAGAAACGTGCCGCAAATGATATAGGCGAGTATAACCCCTCGACGCACATCCATAATCTTCGAGCCCAACGTCGAACACTCCTCTCATCAGGCAGGGCATTCTAGTGTGTGCCGAATGTCAGGCGCAAGTGCAACTAAAGAGGGGGAGAAGGATATCAGAAGGTTGAGGCTAAGGTTAAGGTTGAGAAAGCGAGCCGGAAGGTTGAGGTCAAGGCTTATGGTAAAGTTCGGACAATTGCCTCAACATCCCTTCTCGTCTTCCTCCCCGCTCAACCTTAACCGCTCTTCCCGCCTCCCCGCTCAACCTTAGCCTCAACCTTAACCTTCCCAAAAGGAGCTAGACAACCGCGCGTAATCGAGACATACTTCAGCCACTTCCAACACAGTATCGAGAGGGGTTCTTGTGAAAAAAGCGCTGATCAGCGGCATTACAGGGCAGGATGGATCCTATCTGGCGGAGTTTCTCCTCGGGAAGGGCTATGAGGTCTACGGCATTATTCGCCGGTCGAGTTCGTTCAATACGGGACGGATCGATCCCATTTATGAAGATCCGCATGTGCCGCATCGCCGGCTCAACCTGGTATATGGCGACCTCAACGACGCGAGTTCACTGAACCGCATCATCCGGACCATCCAGCCTGATGAAATTTACAACCTGGGAGCACAGAGCCACGTGCGGGTGAGTTTCGATATTCCCGAGTATACCGGCGAGATTACCGGACTCGGAACCATCCGGCTTCTGGAAGCCATCCGGGAGTCAGGCTTGAAGCCGAAGTTTTATCAGGCATCGTCCAGCGAGATGTTCGGCAAGGTGCAAGAGATCCCGCAGCGTGAGACCACGCCATTTTATCCCCGCAGCCCCTATGGAGCAGCCAAGGTCTATTCCTACTGGATCACGGTCAATTATCGGGAAGCCTACGACCTCTTCGCCTGCAACGGCATTCTCTTCAACCATGAATCGCCCCGGCGCGGCGAAACCTTCGTGACGCGCAAGATCACGAAAGCCGCAGCCCGCATCAAGCTGGGTGTCCAACAGGATCTGTTCCTGGGAAACCTCGATGCCAAACGCGACTGGGGCTTTGCCGGTGACTACATCGAAGCCATGTGGATGATGCTGCAAGCCCCCAGGCCGGAAGATTATGTGATTGCAACTGGAGAGACGCACACAGTGCGGGAGTTCCTGGAACTGGCCTTCGGTCGGCTTCAACTGGACTGGCAGAAACATGTCAAACTCGATCCGAAGTACTATCGCCCGACAGAGGTAGACCTCCTGATCGGTGATGCGAGCAAAGCCAAACGGGATCTGGGATGGGAGCCGAAGGTACGATTCCAGGAACTCGCCTATATGATGGTGGACGCAGACCTAGCAGCAGAGCGGGAGAAGCTGGAAGGAACCCGCAAGAAAGGTTGAGGTTGAGGTTAAGGTTGAGCAGGGAGGGAGTTGGGGAAGGTTAAGGGGAAGGTTGAGCGGGGAAGGCCTTAAAGAGAGGGTAAGATTAAGGTCGAGGTTGAGTGACCTTAGGTTCCGGACACAAGGTTTGGTACTTTCTTCACTCAACCTTAACCTCAACCTTAACCTTCCGATCAGATTGAGGGGTGAGCACCGCGTGTATCAATCATTTGAAGATATGCCGGTTTGGCAAAAGGCCATGGAATTGGCTCAGGAGGTATTTTCACTGACCGAGAGTCTACCGAGGAAGGAAGATTATGGGCTGACGTCACAGATTAGACGATCCGCCCTCTCGGTTCCCGGCAATCTTGCCGAAGGATATGGTCGTCAACACACAAAAGACAAACTGAATTTCTATTACGCGTCTCGCGGCTCATTAGCTGAAACGAAAAATCATCTTATCTATGGACAGAATGTGGCATATTTTAAACAGAGTGAATGCGTTCCTGCAATGGAGTTGATCGAGGAAGTCTAGAAAGAACTAAACTCATTGATTCGTTCACTTCGCAGGACTACTCAACCTTAACCTCAGTCTTTATTATGTTGATCGCTCAACCTTCTTTATGCTGACCACTCAACCTTAACCTCAACCTTAACCTTAACCTTCTTAGTCTTATGACCTTCTGGGGTACGCAACGAGTAGTGGTGACCGGCGGAGCCGGTTTCCTGGGATCGTTCGTCGTGGAACAGCTCCGCGCGAAAGGCTGCCGGGAGATCTTTGTCCCACGCAGCAACGACTACGATCTCGTACAGATGGAGGCCGTGAAGCAACTCTATAGCGATCGCACTCCCGATATGGTCATCCATCTGGCAGCAAGAGTCGGCGGGATCGGCGCAAACCAGGCCAATCCGGGAAAGTTTTTCTATGACAATTTAATGATGGGTACCCAGCTCATCGAAGTCGGCCGCCAACGTGGCCTCAAAAAGTTCGTGGCCTTGGGGACCATCTGCGCCTATCCCAAGTTTGCTCCAATTCCATTTAAAGAGGACGAGATCTGGAACGGGTACCCGGAAGAAACCAATGCCCCCTATGGGCTCGCCAAGAAGATGATGCTGGTTCAATCACAGGCCTATCGCGAACAGTATGGGTTCAATTCCATCGTATTATTCCCGGTCAACCTCTATGGCCCTCGCGATAATTTCGACCTGAAAACCTCGCACGTCATCCCGGCCTTGATACGCAAGTGCGTGACGGCTCAAGAAGAAAAGAGCCCCACGCTTACCCTGTGGGGGGACGGGTCTCCGACAAGGGAGTTTTTATATGTGGAGGACGCGGCGGAAGGCATCCTGCTCGCTGCCGAACAGTATGAAGGAAGTCTGCCTGTCAACCTGGGAACGGGAGAGGAAGTCTCCATCCGCAATCTCGCCACCATGATTGCGGCAGAAGCCGGTTTTACCGGACAGATCTCATGGGATACGACCAAGCCCAACGGGCAGCCGCGACGCTGCCTGGATGTCAGCCGGGCGAAAGAACAGTTCGGATTTCAAGCCCGTCACACCCTGCGCGAAGGCCTCAAAAAAACCATCCAGTGGTTCCACGCCAACCGCAAGTCGCTGCGGGAAGTCCACTTTTAGAAAGGTCAAAGTTAAGATTGAGGTTGAGCGGAGAAGGAGGCTGGCGGGAAAAGCGAGGCGCGATTGGATTTAATACACTAAGTTTATGATACTAATAAATATGGCTGCATTTACAGTATGTAACTTTAATTACTAAGTATAAATATATTACTAGATTAAACCTAACTGATTGATAGTAGTTTATATTAACTAGTGGTGCTCTGGAACCTCACCCTCCTCAGGCCTTCACCCTCGAACCTCCAACGCTCTTCTTCACTTAACCTCAACCTTAACCTCAACCTCTCTTCAGGCCTTAACCTTTCTTCCAGCCTCCAACCTCTAACCTCCAACAGCTCCCCCTTCCCCACTCAACCTCAACCTTAACCTCAACCTTCCCAAATTCCGCCTCCAACCTCAGACCTCCAACATTCTCCTCCCCACTTGCCACTGACCACTTACTACTCACCAATTTTGCACAGCCCTGCCCAAGCACGCGCATTTTACCCTCTCGTGGCCCAAGGCTCGCATGCGCGAAGACTTTGAAACCTAAAGGGTTTGAGCAGCACCGTGAATGGTCCAAGATTTGCGACCGGCAGGCCAATGATTTAATGGCCGAGCGGAACTAAGAACATGAATGAAACCAACGCATTGTCCCTCACGCAAGAAACGGACTTGTCCTCAGGAGAGGGGGTCATGGTTCCTGCCCCCCTATCGGAACCGCCGCAATTGACCATCAATACCGCAGCATCGACCGAGATTCCTGATGCACATGAATCCTACGAACGAGCCACGACGCTCAAGAATGTCGGTCTGTTCAGACAGGCAGCGGAACATTTTGAGAAGGCCGCGCAGGATATCGCATTCGCGCTGAAGGGTTTGGCCCAAATGGGTCTGTGCCTCAAGAAGAGTGGCCAGCTGGAAGACGCCGTCGCAGCCTTTCGTAAAGCCCTGCACGTCCCTTCTGCCACCTCCAAAGAGCAAGTCCAGATCCTCTACCTTTTGGGAAGGACTTTAGAATCCCTCGAGCGCATGCCTGAAGCGCTAGAGGCCTACCGATGGCTCCGCCGCGAAGCCCCGGAATATCGGGATGTCGCCCAGCGAATCGAGTCCTTGAGCACCAGAAAGAGAGGTTGAGGTTCAGGTTGAGGTTGAGCAGGGAAGAGTGCAGTCCTCGAACCTCAACCCTCATACCTCCAGCCTTCTTGTCTCCCCCTTAACCTCAGCCTCAACCTCAACCTTCCCATAGGTCAAGATCCAACGGAGCGACAGAAGCGATGCGCCTAAAGTCGCTATCCACACTCCAAAGCGGAAGGCGATACAGCAGTGCAGTGGCAGCAATTAGGAGATCAGGCAGTGGAACGCTTTGGCCTGTTCGAGCAAGCTGATGACCTAAACGGGCTGCTCGTTCCCATACTTCATTCAATAGTGGCGCCTGTTCAAGTGCCCCCAGTTGCTCATTGAGGGTTGCCCACCGTTCTGGAGTTTTTACGCCAATGAGTAGCTCTGCTCGAATTGGCCAACAGATATGCACGAACCCCGCAACTAGTAATTCCTTGAGTCGATGCTTCACAGCATCATGGGCTTTGCGGTCTGCCCGGATCCACACGCTGGTATCGATAAGGCGAGGTCCGAGATCAACGGCGGGCATGTATGCGACGGCGGCGAGAGCGGAATTCGGCTTCGGTGGTTTCAAACACGCCTGTGCCTACAGCGTGCGCCAATGCCTTGCGATGTTCCAACTTCACAAGTTCTTCAAGAGCCTTGGCAATGGTCGCTCGCTTGCTTCGCGAGCGCGTCAAACGCCTGGCTTCGGCCAGAAGGGCGTGATCGAGCGCCACGGACAGTCGTTTAGTTCCACGAGCCATAGGCACCACAATATCGCCTTTGTGGTGCTCTGTCAACGCTCTCTCCTTCCCCAACTGCCTCTAACCTCCGACACTTCCCTTCCCCTTGAGCCTCAAACCTCCAACGGCTCTCGCCCCGCCGTCTGTCAAAAATCTATCTTAAGTTGTGGAAAAAGAATAAATACGATAAGTAGTTCCCCATGAGACCTCTGGTAGGTCTTTCTGGTTTGTTTGGTTCATTTGGTTTATTTTGTTCATTTGGTTCCTCTCGTTGAGAGTTCTCCCAACTAAACAAACCAAACAAACCAAATAAACGAGGCCAACAAAAGTGAAACGAATCGATCTCATCGCAGGGGCACGGCCCAATTTCATGAAGATCGCGCCGATCATCGACGCGTTGAAGGCAGCAGAGAAGCGGGGAGGGCCGCTCCGGTTTCGCCTGATCCATACCGGTCAACATTACGACCGCGCCATGTCCGGCAGTTTCTTCGAGGAACTCGGCATCCCCGATCCGGACATCAACCTGGAAGTCGGCTCCGGCTCCCATGCCGAACAGACTGCCGCCATCATGGTGAACTATGAAAAGGTACTCTTCAAAGACAAGAGCGATCTCTGCCTGGTCGTCGGGGACGTCACCTCGACCATGGCCTGTTCCATCGCCGCCCGGAAGTTGGGCGTACCGGTGGCGCATGTGGAGGGCGGCATCCGTTCAGGTGATTGGACCATGCCGGAGGAAATCAACCGGGTCGTGACCGATTCGATCACCAACTGGTTTTTCACCACCAGCGAAACAGCCAACGACACACTTCGTCGCTCGGGAGTCGCGGACGATCGCATCTTCTTCGTCGGCAATACGATGATCGACACCTTGCTCAAGCAGCTCCTGCGCCTGCGTCCGCCTGCCTGTTGGGAACAGCTGAAGCTGACGCCGCACAATTACTTTGTCGTCACACTCCATCGGCCGGCCAATGTGGACGGGGAGCAGCAATTGCTGCAACTGTTGCATGCCATCGCCCAGGGAACTGGCGGCTTGCCGGTGGTCTTTCCCGTCCATCCCCGCACCGCCAAGAACCTGCGCGAGCTCGACAGCAAGACCCCGCAACTGAACTATGTCGATCCACTCGGCTACCTGGAATTCAACTACCTCGTGAAACATGCCAAAGGGGTGATTACCGATTCCGGCGGCATCACAGAGGAGACGACGGTTCTCGGAGTACCCTGCCTCACCCTGCGAGACAACACCGAGCGGCCTGAGACCGTCACGATCGGGACGAATGAACTCATCGGCACCGATCCGCGGAAACTCCCACCCCCCCTCGCACGATTGATGGCAGGGGAGTGGAAGAAGGGCGCAATCCCCCCAATGTGGGACGGCAAAGCCGCTCCCCGAATCGTCGAACATCTCGAGCGCCTACTGGCAGGCCGTTGAATCAGGTTCCGCCCTCCTCGGCGCCGCCTGTCCCCCTATCTTGGGCCAGAAGTTCTGAGTTCTGGGTTCTGAGTTATAAGATCTGAGCTCAAACTTGAACCCTGCAACTTGGATCTATCCGCTTCATTCCCCAACATCTACTCCATCATTCATCATTCCAAATTCCTAATTCAGCATTCCAACTCAGAACCCAGCCCCCCAGCCCCTAGTCTGCTGTTGAAGCGAAAGGCCTGAACGCGTATGTTCTGGCCTTCGAAAAGGAAGGGACAGCCGCGAGGGAGGGGACTGTCGCCCTTCCAATCGGCGAGGGAGCACAGAATTGACAGGTTGTGGTAGGCGGCTGTACGGTTACCGTTACCGATACTGGGAGAGGCATGGGGCGTAATAAGAAACTGCGAACAAGGATCGCAGGTTTGCGCAGCGTGATCGCAATCCACTTGAGAAAAATCGCTCGTGAGCAGAACCGGTCGGTTCCGGACGACACACTGATTGGGCATTGGAAGACGGAAATTACAGCCTGGCAGCGAACGGTCAAGAATCTTGAACGGCGATTGATGAAAGGTAGGCATCATGAAGACTAAACGAACATCGCGCGTAGCCTTTTCTGAACCGGAGACGCTGGTAATGCCCTCCACCCCAACCCTCGAGCATCACTTTGAAGATATCCTTGAGGCCGTGGAAGAGATCCATAATCTGTCAGCCACCTTGAGAGTGATTCCGCCGGACGACACAAACCGGGATGAATACGAGGGGCGACTCTATGCCGCTCTTACACACCTGAATCACCATGTAAAGCCTGCCATCAAAGAATGGGATCGAATTGTAGATCGAATGCCGGAGGATTGATTGATCTTGGTGACACTTGGCCACTCATGCCGGATCCCATTAGTTCCTAAGCGCGGCAACAAGATCCGTACGGCTCTCAAAGAAAAACCGGGTGACGATTACAGCCAATCTTGACTCGGATAGTCTCAAGGCACTGAAGACACTATCGCGCAACGCCGGAATCCCTTACCAGCGACTTTTGAACACTCTGCTGACAACCAACATCACACAGCAGGAGTCGATCCAATCCCGTCTGAATCGACTCGAACAGGAACTCCGCAAAATCAAGCGCCACGTTGCGGCCTAGTGCGGGAGCCATTCACGCAAGGCCCATCTCTTCGTCAGATAGCCTCAACCGATAAGTTCTTCCCCAATTTGATCTTTCCGCTTCATTGCCCAACATCTACTCTATCATTCATCATCCCAAATTCCTAATTCAGCATTCCAACTCAGAACCCCCAAGCCCCTCAACCTTAACCTCACCCCTTAATCTGGCTGCAAAGCGCGCACAAAAGTCGCTGCAGACACAATCCGGACCTGCTGATAGCGCGCCGAAGGTCGAGCAGGTGGTGATCGCCGGATACAATCACGGTGCAGCCACCCTCCAATGCAATTGAGAGAAAGAGGTTGTCGGCTATGTCTTGGGTGATGACACGCACGTCATGTTGGGGAGAGACGAGGGGGATGATTTCTTCCGGCGACAGCCCACATTTCCGGTAGCCCAACACGCGGACGAATTCCTCAATCGCGGCATCGGCCGAAACGAGCGCACAGCGCCCGCTGCGCACCATCTCCAGGGCCTGTCGCGGTGTACCAGGCCAGAGATAGGCCTAAATCAGGAGTTGGTATCAAAGACCGCGCGCCGAATGGGTGCCATTGCGGACTTCATGCACGAGCGCTGCAATTTTCTGAAGCGAGAACTTTTTCAATCGTTTACGTCTCACCAGCGCGGCGGAGTAGGCGTAGACAGCGGCTCCTGGCGCATTGGCTTTCGTACGCGATGCGAGGTAGTCGACAAAATCCAAAACTTCTAGCTGTTTTGATGGAGGGAGCGTCTGCAGCTTCCGCGAGATAGTGCTTGGCACGCTTTGAGATCGACGTCCCACGGAGTCCACTCAATTCCCTATCAGACGGCCCCTATTATATATACGCAAGCTAATCAGCTACTGCTAGTAAGACGAACTAGAACTGCCACCCCCTGCATCGTCGAACGCATGGAGCACTTACTGGCCACCCCGTAGCACACTAGCGCGCAGACCCCGAACGACGGCAACCTCGCGACTCTCTGGAGAGGATCTCCCTAGGCACACTCTCCTCAACCTCAACCTATCTTCCCCACTTGCCACTCGCCACTTACTACTCACCAATTTTCAGCCTCCAACCTCACCCCTCAAACCTCCAACATTCTTCTCCCCCCTTGCCACTTACTACTTACAACTTGCCATTTCCCACTCACCACTGACTACTCACCAATTTTCAGCCCTCCACCCCCTCATTCATCATTCCACATTCCACATTCCTAATTCGTCCCCCCTCAACCTTAGCCTCAACCTATCTTCCCCACTCGCCACTTACTACTTACAACTTGCCATTTCCCACTGACTACTCACTACTCACCAATTCTGAGCCCTTCAGCCTATATACCTAACTTAGTTGTGGAAACCAGCAGAATCAGATAAGTTTTCCGCATCTGGTTCATCTGGTCTCCCTTGTTATCCGACTCTCAACCAAATAGACCAGACAGACGAGATAGACAAGACAGACTAGATAGACCAGAACGACCAGATAGACAAGATAGACCAGACAGACCCGATTGAAACAGGGCGCGATTCCTCAGAAATCGGGGAGGGGGCTCATTCTTCTTTCTTGTGATTTCGCAATATCCTTGTTACTGTATGCGCACGAATGGTGAGCAGCCCGTGAGGCACGTATGACGACCGAGACCGGACACCTTAAACTCACGTATGAAGACTACCGACTCATTCCTGATGACGGGAAACGTCATGAGTTGATCGAAGGAGAACATTGCATGTCCCCTTCGCCTAACATCAAACATCAACGTATTTCGGGAAGACTGTTCGCTGCGCTGTATAACTTTCTCCAGCAACATCCTTTAGGAGAAGTTTTCGACGCTCCGTGCGATGTCGTTCTTTCGGATTTTGATGTGGTTCAACCCGATCTGATTTTTGTAACGCACGCGCAAAGATCGATCATTACAGAAGCGAACATTCGTGGCGTCCCTGCACTGCTCGTTGAAATCCTTTCCGAAGGGAATCGAAAACTGGACGAGACGATTAAGCGGCAGCGCTATGCGCATTATGCCGTTCCTGAATATTGGATCATCGACCCGGAACTCGATCTGGTCAAAATCTACCGATTCACCGCTGACCGATATGGTCAGGCTATTATCCTGACTAACCTCCAACATTCTTCTCCCCACTTGCCACTCACCACTTACTACTCACCAATTTTCAGCCCTCCAACCCCTCATTCATAATTCCTCATTCCACATTCCTAATTCAGAACTCCTCCCCCTGCTCAACCTTAGCCTCAACCTTAACCTCTCCTCCTGCCTCCAACCTCAGACCTCCAACTTCCCCCCCCAACTTGAACCCTGCACCTTGGAGTTTGAACCTTGCCGACCCAACCTCTTCTGGAAGTGTTGAAGTAATCCTATGGTGTCAGACAGGCGTTACCATGCTAGAATTGGACGGCCCGCACTGAGAGTTAGCCCCAAACGGGCCCTGTGACCGTTCCTTATGTAAGGAATGAACAGGCATCCGACTAATTGGAGGAAAAGTTATGAACTATGAAGAGTATATTGTGCGAGATGCCACAATTTGCGGCGGGGAGCCTGTGGTCAAGGGCACACGGGTGACCGTGCGCACAATCCTAGCGAGCCTGGCCGAGGGGGCAACCATCCAAGATATTCTTGATGATTTTCCCACCTTGACGGAGCGTGCTGTCGGTGCGGTGATTGCCTTCGCCGCTTCTTCCGCTGAAGAGGATTTGCCTTTTCCGAGCATCCCCCATATTGCATGAAGATCAAACTGGACGAGAACCTCCCGGTCCGGTTGGTCCGACTGCTGGCTGAGCTGGGACATGATACTGACTCGGTTCCGCAAGAAGGGTTGACGGGCAGACCGGACAGCGACATCTGGAAGGCTGCCCAGACTACCAAGCGTTTCCTGATCATGCAGGATTTAGACTTTTCCGACGTCCGCCGCTATGCCCCGGGAACACATCATGGACTTTTGCTGGTTCGACTTCGTGCACCAGGCCGGGACGCCCTCGCCAGACGAGTTCAGGCGGCCTTTCAGACGGAGCCCGTCGAATCCTGGAAACGCGCCTTTATTGTCATTACTGATCATAAACTTCGAATCCGTCGCCTCAAGGTGGAAGACCAGTAGCCAAAGCTCCGTCCTTTTCCCTCCCCCATATCCCCTAAATCCTGACTGCCTCCCTCCCTTCCCCCCTTAACCTCAACCTTGTTAACCTTCCGACCCGCCTCCAACCTCCAACGCTCTTCGCCACTAACCACTTACTACTCACCAATTTTCAGCCCCTCAACCTTGACCTTTCCCAATCGCCCCAACCTTGCGGCTCACCACTTACGACTCGCCAGATCCTCCACCCACACCAATCGCTGATCAAAGACCCCACCGGTTAATGCCTTGTAGAATTTCCGGTCGGCGGTGATCAATCGCCCATCGATGGCCTCGGCGAGGGCAAGATAGAGACAATCGTACAGACTTTGCTGCGTATCCAGCGCCAGGTCGTAGGCGGCAGGGAACAGTCGTTGATCGGCATGTCGCTGAAATGGAAGATGTGGCAACTCTTTGAGAATGGTTCTGCCATTCTCCCGGGATAGTTCCCCTCGTCTAATCTTTTTGGCGATGACGTTGCCGAGTTCCATGGTAATGAAGGCTGGAACATGAAGCAGCTGGCGTAATCGCGTGGCCTGGAGTGCGGCTTCAGAATGGATTTCAGGAATGAACCACTTGATCGCCACACTGGCATCTACAACATAGCCGCTCACCGGTCGCGGTCCTCGCGGATGAGATCAGCGCTATCGCTGAATGCCACGCGTGACTTTTTCAATCGCTTGCGAAATCCCTCGATTCGTTTCCAGGCTGCCTCGTAGTCCGGCACCGCGTCTTCCAGAATCGTCTTCACTTCAGATTGCAGGGAGCGGCCATGCTCCTTCGCCCGCTTCTTCAGACGAACGACTACCTTGCTGTCGAGTTGCCGAACAAGCACCTGTGCCATATGCGCCTCCTGGTTCTGACATCGCAACGATAGCAGAATGATAGCATTTGAAAAGTACGCGGTCAACATCACACAAGACCAAGCTGCCTCCATGCCCTTGCCCGCCTCCAACCTCCAACTTTCCTCCCCCTTCAGTCATCAGCCTTCAGCCTCGACCTCTTTCGCTCAACCTTAACCTCAACCTTTCTTCACGCCTCCATCCTCCAACACTTCCCCGCTCAACCTCAGCCTCAGCCTCAACCTTTCTTCCTACCTCCATCCTCCAACATTCCCATCCCTCAGCCTCAACCTTTCTTCACGCCTCCATCCTCCCACCTCCAACGGCTCCGCCTCAACCTTTCTTCCTGCCCCCCCACTCACCACTTACCACTTCCTACTCGCTAGTTAAATTTCGTGGTTGACATCTTGTCACACAAGTAGATATACGTGTGCCGTCTTGTGGGGCAGAGTCGATCTTTAAGACAGCGATAGTAAGCAAAGGAGGACCTATGAGTACGCTAGGGCGGTGTCTACGAAGCCTCGGAATCACGGTCGGTCTCCTTCTTTGTGTCGGCATTGCCACCTCTCCAGCCTCGGCTGCGCCGGTGACCTTTGAATTTCATGGACTGGTGGTTGAAATTGGCACGAACGTGGTGGACTCACGCTACACCTTTTTATCACCACTCCATGGGTTTTATACGTTTGAATCAACCACTTCAGAATCTGGTGACAGTGGTAACTACCCCGACGCGATCTCAGTGCCCAGTGGTCTGAATTTCACCCTTGGTACCTACTCCAGTACGCAGAGCTCGGACCCCCCGAATCAAATTAGCGTGGGTAATAATACGCCACTTGATAGCTACCATGTGGAGTCGGGGATTACGGGAGGAGGACCAGTGAACATCACCACCCCCCGCGATCCTGTCTCATTTGAATTCACTCTGACCGGCCCCACAAGCATATTTGCCGACAATTCCTTGCCGGCGACGGCACCGGACGTGAGTTCCTTTATTCACGGCAATGCATTCCGCGTAACCTTCGAGGGCGGGGCAAACTCGCATGTCACCGGTATAATCACTTCGCTCACAACAGTTCCGCTGCCGCCAGCTGTGCTCCTCTTCGGTGCAGGATTAGTAGCCCTGATTGGTCTTGGCGCCAGAAACTGGCAGCAGCGGAAAACGGTTTGAGCTGGAGGCTGCTGGGAAGGTTGAGGCTAGATACCCGCGCGACAAGCGGGGCAGGGGAGACGGGGGCAAGTTCTGAGTTCTGGGTTCTGAGTTATAAGATTCCGATCCACGACCTCGGACCTTGCAACTTGGACCTTGAGACTTTACGTCCCACTCTCTAATTCCACATTCCACATTCCTAATTCAGCACTCGCCCTCACTGTAGGCTAGCGTATGACCGGCAGCCAGATGATTATGTCCCTGAGATTGCGATCGCGGCAGCGAATCGCAAGGTGGCGAAACCGACGGATCAACTCCGGTAATGGAAGTTCTTTGGAAAGGATCATGCCGGTATGCGAACGACCGACTTCTTGCCAGCGCGTCGCAAGGGACAGGAAGTCCTTGCAGTTGAAGGTCACCAGAGATCGCTGCTCCTGCGTGGCAAACATGAGCTGTTCCTCATCAGAAAGGCCTCGGTTTCCGGCATCTCGAGTTGTCAGACAATCGATCCCATGCTCTGCAAGAGCAGTGGCGAGGGGCACTGGAACATTTTCGTCGAAGTACAGCCGCATTGTCTGGCAAAGGGCCTGAGTTTACAGGAACGGATTAGGCGAGAGACGGAGCCGGTGGTTCGAGGGCGGCATTCGCAGCAATCTCGGCATCGATCTCCTCTCGATTATCGTAGTAATAAGAAAGCGCGTCGTAGATGGCGGCGAGGCTCAGTTGAGGATAGTAACCGAGCAACGCTTCGGGAGCTGTACCGTGGTGCAGAACATAGACAGCGATGGTCCTCACGGGAATTCGTGATCCCTCAATGCGTGGACTTCCCCCACACAGATGGGCATCGCTGACAATGTGAGGATGTAGCACTCGTGGCATCGCATGTAGTCTAGCCGAATCGTTGTAGATGAGCAAGAATCCTTTCCCTTAACCTTCCCCATACGCCTCCACCCTCTAACCTCCACCCTCCAACATTTCCCCACGCCTCCAACCCCTCATTCATAATTCCACATTCCTCATTCCTAATTCGGAACTCCCAGCCTCCCCCCACTCACCACTTACCACTAGTGTCCGGTAGAAAACGGGCTTCGATCACGGGAAGCCAATGGCAGCACGGCGTTTCATTGATATCATGGTGTCTCCGATTTGAAAACGAACTGAAAATCTGCTTCTTTGCAAATCAACCGGTTACGGCTACATAAATGACGCTTTTCGATTCTGCCGGACACTACTGACCACTTACCACTCGCGACCTCACACCTCCACCCTCCAACATTCTTCCCCCTCAGCCTTTCACCTCTTGCCACTCGCTACTCACTACTTACCAGTCACCGCCTTGTCCGTCAGAAGCCATCGCAGGCTGTTCAGAAAGGCCGTCCAGCAAGGCCGCAGCAAGCGACGAGGCGAAGCGTACTCTCTGCAGTACGTTGAGCCTCTGAGCGCCGCGAGAACGCCGCTGGCGGACTTTGTCAACAGCCTGCTAGAGACACCAGAGAGACGAGACAGACCAGAGAGACAAGCTGGGACGGCTACGCACGAGGGGACATGGGCGGGTGCAAGGCCTATCGCGTAACAGTGGCGCGCTGTGCAAAGTCAAGCAACGACCCCATGTATTGTCAGCTCCTTCCCAAACCGCCTCTAACATTCCTCTTCCCCGCTCAACCTTAACCTCAACCTCTCTTCAGGCCTCTAACCTCCAACACTCCCCCTCCCTCCCCCTTAACCTCAGCCTCAACCTGAACCTTCCCAACCCGCCTCCAACCTCATACCTCTAACCTCCAGCGCTCTTTCCTCCCACCGCCCCCAACCTTGCGCGAAACCTCATGATGGAGTAAAAATGCTCATTCTCAATCTCCATGCAAGTGATCACATGGGATGTGTGACCGATAGTGATAGTCGTGTGCTGGTGCCGGCGGCAAGCATCAACGCCCCAGACACAGTCTTCGTTCAACGGAGGGAACCATTATGAAAAGAGCAGTGGCCACAGCAGAAGTGTTCATGACGGCATTTGAGGCCTTGCCGAAATCCGGGCGAGACGTGATTATGCAGCGACTCTTCGCCGACCCGGCGTTGAAGGAAGACCTCATCGACGTGGTCAAATGGTATGAGCGTCGCGCAGAGCGAGCTATTCCGTACAATCGTATTCGTCAACGGCTCAAGAAGGTTGGCCGTCTAATGGCGTGGGGGAAACCATGAAACAGTTGGATCGGATCACAATGGACTCTGCGGTGATGGGAGGGAAGCCCTGTATTCGGGGCATGCGGGTGACTGTCGGCACAATAGTGGGCTTGATGGCATCGGGAAAGGCTCTTGAGGAAGTGCTGGCAGCCTATCCCTACATTGAGCGGGAAGATGTGTTGCAGGCCCTCACATACGCGGCATGGCGATCGGAGGAAAAGGACCTTCCCCTGGTGTCCTGATGAAGTTTCTGATCGACATGAATCTCTCACCGGACTGGATCGACGTGCTAACCGCGGAAGGGTGGGAAGCCGTGCACTGGTCGACCGTCGGTACTCATCGCGCAACTGACGAGTCCATCATGGCCTGGGCCAGAGAGCATGCATATGTGGTGGTGACGCACGATCTTGATTTCTCTGCATTACTGGCGGCAACACAGGCGGTCGGCCCCAGTGTCATCCAAGTGCGCGCACAGGACGTGCTGCCGGATGGACTTCGAAACGTGCTTATCAATGCAATCAATCAATTCCGCCGCCAACTGGAAGAGGGGGCGCTGATTTCCATTGATCCTCAGCGCGCCAGAGCACGTGTCTTACCATTCGAATAAAAAGGGGACCGCCTCAACCTCTCTTCAAACCGCCTCCAACCTCCAACACTCTTCCCCCCTCAACCTGAATAGAAGCGAGAGAGCAGGGCGTTGCTCCCGGATTGGGATCGTGTTACCATCTCGCGGTGCGGATTATTGCCAAGCGGACTCTTCGAGTATTTTGGGAACAACACCCTCTGGCCAAAGGACCGTTGGAAGCATGGCATCAGGAAGTCACCCGAGCCGACTGGGCTCATCCGTCGGCCGTGAAAGCGCAATTCAGCTCCGCGAGTCTCCTTCGAGATAATCGTGTGGTGTTCAATATCGGGGGAAACAAGTATCGACTTGTGGCGAAACTGAATTATCCATTTCGTATTGTGTATGTCCGCTTTGTCGGCTCGCACCGGGAGTATGACCGGATTGATGTTATCCGTGTATAGGGAGGTGGAACATGATGGATATTCGTCCGGTTAAGTCGGAACGGGACTATGAACGGGCGCTACGGCGAATTCACCAGCTCATGGATGCCAAGCCTGGTTCGAAGGCTGGAGATGAGTTGGACGTGTTGGCCGTCCTGGTTGAAGCCTACGAGGCAAAGCATTACCCGATATGTCCACCGGATCCGATTGAAGCAGTCAAATTCCGGATGGACCAACTTGGGATGACCCGGAAAGATCTCGAAGCGGTCATTGGTGGCCGTGGTCGTGTCTCAGAGGTGCTGGCGAAGAAACGGAGGCTGACGTTGCCGATGATCCGTCGCCTCCATCAGGCGTTACAGATTCCTTTGGAAAGCCTGATCGGCACCGCTGCGTAGAAGAGGGTGAGGCACTCTTTCTTTCTGCCAACCTCTAACCTCCCACCTCCAACATCTTCTCGCTCAACCTCAACCTCAGCCTTAACCTTCCCCACCGCCTCCAACCTTGTGCGAAACCTCATGATGGAGTAAAAATGCTCATTCTCAGCCTCCATGCAAGAGGCCACATGGGATTTGTGACCGATAGTGATGGTCGTGTCCAGGTGCCGGCGGCGAGCATCGACGCCCCAGACACAGTCTTTATTTCAGAAGAAAACGGGGAGGAATGATGGCAATCCCTCGGGTGTATGCCGACACGTCCGTGTTTGGCGGGGTTTTTGACGAAGAGTTTCGCGAAACCAGCAGAACGTTGTTCCGACAAATACGGGACGGAAGATTTTCGTTGGTGACTTCGGCGCTCGTTCAGGAAGAAATTGCTCCTGCACCCCCTGATGTTCAACGATTGTTCGCCGACATGCTTGGGTTCATGGAAGTGGCCGAAATCAATCAATCTGCGCTCGACCTGAGATCGGCGTATGTGGAAGCAGGCGTCGTTGCGCCGAAGTGGGCCGAGGATGCGTTACACGTCGCCATCGCCACCATCGCAGGATGCACCATGATTGTCAGTTGGAACTTTAAGCACATTGTGCATTACGACAAGATTCCCCTGTATAATGCCATCAACGTTCTTAAGGGACATGCTCCGATTTCCATATTCTCGCCCCAGGAGGTAATCGTATATGAAGACCAAGACCTTTGACTGTGTCGAGATGAAGCACCGAGGAGCGGAGCAATTGAAGGAGAAAATCGAACGTTTAACGGTACAACAGGAATTGACGTTTTGGGCGGAGCGATCAAATGAGCTGAAGCAGCGACAGTCAAGCGCCAAGGCCCATAGAGAACCGCCAAGGGACATGCCACTCAAGGCACCTGCTTGATAAGCCCTTCGGAGACGACCATGAAGCGTGCACGGAGCGGGCAGTGAAAACCGAACGGTTAGCGCTCAGTGAGGTATCCATTGGACCCAGATCATGGAGGCATGGCATGAGCACTGCGGCGAAGATCGTTGAACCTCGGGTGATGAGTATCGAAGTCAGCGACGATGAGGTTATCGCGCACTTAGTAGACGGACGGACGATCAGTGTGCCATTGGTCTGGTCATGGCGCTTAGCGGATGCCACCCGGGAGCAGCGACAACACTGGGAGATTCTTGGTGACGGGGAGGGTGTGCGCTGGCCCGATATTGACGAGGATATCAGCGTGGAAGGCATGCTGCACGGGGCCCCAGCCCCTCGTCCCACAACACCCACAAGGTAGCAGCCTGGACGGCTTGCTGCGTGGATGCACACGTTTCTGACAGAGCCGCGTCTCCGTAGCCCCAACCTTCTTCCCCCTCCCTGCTCAACCTCAGCCTTAACCTTCCCAACCCGCCTCCAACTCCTAATTCCACATTCCACATTCCTAATTCAGAACTCCTCCCCCTGCTCAACCTCAACCTTGACCTCAACCTCTCTTCAGACCGCTTCCCCCCTGCATTGGCTTGCTTTGCTTTATAGAGAGGCATACACTTTTCGCTATTCTGGAGGAGGTGATAACTGATGAAACAAACCACAAAGAAAGTTCTGGATGCTGCAATGGAGCTTCCCGAGAAGGAAAAGATTCAGATCGTGGAAGAACTATTGGCGGGGCTTGAGGGAGAAACTGATCCCGAAGCGGAGGCTGCTTGGATTGCAGAGATTGAACGCCGGACTAAAGAAATAGAACGAGGGGAGGCCAAGTCTATTCCCTGGTCAACAGTACGAAAGCTGGCTGCTGAGAGAATTCGTGAAAAACCATGACGTTGTTTTCCATCCCGAGGCCTCTGAGGAATACGCCACGGCGTTGGAATGGTATACAAGGTGCGGCAAGCATCTTGGCCAAAGTTTTGAGCAGGAGATAGAAAGGGCGGTCCAATTAGTCGCTGCCTCGCCGGAACGATGGACAAAATACGGGTCGGCTCACAGGCGAATCTTGGTCCGGCGCTTTCCCTACATTCTCGTTTATCTCTTGAAGGGGGCGAGAGTTTGGATTGTTGCCGTCGCGCATGGGCGTAGAAAACCGGGATATTGGCGAAGCCGGAGAGTACCCACTATTCAGCCGTGAGGCCGTAACAAATCGGCAATTAAATCAGAGACATGTTCGTCAAGGTAGAGATGGCTGATGATATGATCAGGCGTTACAGATTCCTTTGGAAAGCCTGATCGACACGGCTGCGTAGAAGAGGGTGAGGCACTCTTTCTTTCTGCCGGCTCCACCCTCAGACCTCCCACCTCCAACATTCTTCCCCCTCAGCCTTTCCCACCTTCGGCCTTCAGCCTGCACCCCTTCGCCTCCCCTCAACCTCAACCTCTCTTGGTACCGCCTCCAACCTCCCCCCTCCGCCCTCCAACGTTCCTCCCGCTCCCCCCACTCACCACTTACTACTCACCACTTGCCACTCGCGACCTCAACCTCTCTTCCTGCCTCCAACCTCAAACCTCACGCCTCCAACACTCTTTGCCCCAAACCTCCAATCAGTTGTGTTAACCGGCTGATTCAGATAAGTTTTCCCCATAATACCTCTCGTTGGTCTATTTGGTCTGTCTTGTCTGTCTGGTCCATCTTGTCCGTCCTGCCGTCTCGGCTGTTCGGTTGAGAGACCCGGTTAACTAGAGACACCAGAGAGACGAGACAGACCAGAGAGACAAGCTGGGACGGCTACGCACGAGGGGAGATGGGCGGATGCAAGGCCTATCGCGTAACAGTGGCGCGCTGTGCAAAGTCACACAATGACCCCATATCTTTTCGCTGGTTAAAGCCTGTGTTGGACAGCAGTGATCTACAAGCTTCATGAAATCGTCTTGGCATCTTCCACGAGGATCTGTACAATAGCCCCATGTCAAACGACAGTTTACTCACGCGCATCACAGTTGATCCAGAAATTTGCCATGGGAAGCCCTGTATCCGTGGTTTGCGGTATCCCGTCGAAAGCATCCTCGAATACCTAGCCGGGGGCGATTCCGTGGAACGTGTGCTGGCCGAGTTTCCCGATCTGGAACGGGATGATATTCTTGCGTGCCTTGAGTTTTCGCGAAAAATGCTGGCGGCCAAGAGCGTGCATTTGGCATTGACGTGAAATTTCTCGTCGATGCGCATCTCCCGCGTCGGCTCTGTGCCATTCTCGTTCAGCATGGACACGACACGACGCGACGCATACGCTGGATCTCCCGACCGGGAACAAGACGAAGGATTCCATCATCAATCAGGTCTCGGTGCTTGAACAACGGGTGGTTGTTTCAAAGGACTCGGATTTCTTTTATTCGCATGTGCTGCAAGGACGGCCCTGGAAGTTGCTCTTGATCAAGACGGGCAACATCTCTTCTCAAGGCATCTGTGTCTTGTTGGAACGTCACCTGCCAACCAATGAGACTGTGCTCCAAGCCCACACGCTGGTCGAGATCGACCGCTCGGCCGTTACCCTCGTGATGTAGCCGAATTCGCCTCTTTGTTCTCATTCCGTCATCGTCGCGCATGCCCATGCGTGCGCCATCATGTCTTTTCTTCTTCTCTCCCCCGCCTTCCTGCTCAACCTCAACCTCAACCTTAACCTTCCCAATTGCCTCACCCTATCTTCACCACTTGCCACTCGCCACTAACGACTCACCAATTTTCACCCCTCCAACACTCTTCCCCACTCGCTACTCACTACTGTCCACTTACAAGTGACCACTGACTACTACCCCCTCCCCACTCGCGACTTGAGCCTTTCTCGCACGTCCCGCCAGCCTCGCATGCAATTGCCCACCTCCACCTTCATTCTGCTCGCCGTTCGCCTCTCGCGCAATCGGGGGAACAGCGCTTGACGCTATGTGGATGCTATGGCACTGTAGCGCATACGGAGGGCCAGGAGGTCAGGCACCATTTGCGCAAAGCGCCCAGCGGGTCGTTCCGACAAATGATGCCTGACCCCCTTCAATCCAGATGGAGGAGTGAGATGGCAACCAAAATGCTGGACCAGCACATCGAGATTACACCAGGCATCGCGGGAGGGAAGCCTCGTATCGCCGGACATCGCATTACGGTTCAGACTATTGCGATTTGGCATGAGCGGCTCGGCAAGGGGGCAGATGAAATCGCCGATGAATACGACTTGACGCTGGCGGATGTCTACGCCGCACTCGCCTACTATTTTGACCACCGCGCCGAGATCGACCAAACCATCGAAGAAAGTGCCGCTTTTGTGGAAGCATTGCGGCAGCGCAGTCCTTCCAAGCTCCAATTGAAGCTTCAAGAGCCGCTGCGAGATGAGAAAACCGATTAAGTTTTACGTCGATGAGCACGTAGCTACGGCTGTAGTAAAAGGGCTGCGGCAACGTGGCGCCGAGGTGCTCACGGTACTCGATGCCGGCCTACGGAGCGCGTCGGATGAGGACCATCTGGCTCGGGCTCAGACAGGTGGCTATGTCCTCTTCACTCAAGATGACGATTTCTTACGTTTGCATGCCACAGGATACACCCACGCGGGAATCGTGTACGCCCCTCAGGGAACCGCTGTCGGCGACATCATTCGTGGCCTGATGCTTATCCATCAGCTCCTTGAACCAGGAGAGATGCAAGGGCATGTGGAATACTTGTAATAACCCCCAGTCGACTACGGTCCCGCCGGGAATGGGTTGACAGTGGCTCAGCCATTCTGCCTCGCGCAGCACCCTTCAGCCTGTACCCCTTACCCCCATATCCCTCTACCCCCGACTTGGCGCCTCACACCTCTAACCTCCAACACTTCCCACGCCTCAACCTCAACCTTCCCTAATCCGCTTCCAACCCTCCTCCCCCCAACTTGGATCTTGCACCTTGCCCCTTGGACCCTGGCAACCCGCCGCCCCCCCACTTCCCACTTCC